>NZ_JAUBRJ010000044.1:0-61069 GCF_036701805.1 Microcoleus sp. N3A4 | reverse complement strand
CTGTCGGTAACGGTGACGTTCGCCGCGGTGCTTGGGCCGTTGTTGACTGTCGAAATTGTGTAAGTAACTCTTTCACCCGGTGCAGCAGCAGCAGTCCCGCTTTTGGTGGTAACGAGGTCGGCAAGAGCATCAACAATTGTAGTTGGAACCTGAGAAGTTGGTTGAGAACTATTGTTGTTATCTGGCTTGGGGTCGTAAGTGCTGGAGTTGCTAAAGGCGGTGTTGGTTATGGTTGTGCCCACTGTTGTTGGGGAAACTGTGGCGGTGATGGTGCGGGTTTGGCTAGCACCGTTAGCCAGAGTCGGAATCGCCGGCCAGATGACCGTCCTCGTTGTGGGGTTGTATGTGGCGAGGTCGGAGGCGCCGACGAAACTTAAGCCATCTGGGAGGGGATCTTGAATCAGGACGTTTTCGGCGCTGTTTGGCCCGTTATTTGTGGAGGTAATCGTATAGGTAATCGTGCTATTGGGTATGGCATAGAGCGGGCCTTTTTTAACAATGGAAACGTCGGCTTGGAGTGCAGGCTCATCTATACTTTCGACAAGGAGATTGTTAACTTCGTGAATGTTTGTACTTCCTCCTGTCGCAGCCGCAAAGCCAAATTTAAAAGTAGCTGGCACTGCTCCGTTTACGGTTGCCAATGCCAAATTTGGTATGTCGATCAGTATTTCGCCCGGATCATCAAAGTCGCTGTCGTTGTTCAAGTCGAAGCCAACTGTCAGACGGTTAGGTGTTGCTGAAGTCGTCGGGAATAATGTAATTTGGACGCTTCTTTTAGTATTAAGATCGGTGCGAGCGGTGGCAGTTTCATTATCTATGCCAATAGCAACGGAAGCGTTAGTTATAAAACTATAGGTTCTACTTTCGCTGCCTCTAATTCCTATTGAATCTTTTGTAATTCCGGGACCACCCACACGCCCGAAAGTCGGTCGTGTTGGTGGGAGCGGTTGAGGCTCGGAAAAATTGCCAAACTCGTCTAATCCGACACCTAAGTAACCTCCTGAAATACCCTCCGATCTCAGAGCAGGATCTAGACTATTATTGCTACCATAGCCGAGAGATCCGCCAAAGCCTCCCGCTTTTGTTGGCGTTGCTGTTCCGTCAATCAGGAAAAAACTAATGCCATCGGCACCCTCGACGCTGGTACCTTTGTTATAGGCAAAGAAATCAAACGTAACTCTCAGACCTTCAGTGGTAGAGATGGGGTTGTTGTAGAGGACATAAGCTGATTGGTTATTCTCGTTTGATGTTAATCTCAAAGCGCCGGTGCCTGCTGGATCGTTATTTCCTAAACTGCGAATAATACCGTTGGGGTTGGCGGGGCCTGCCGTTAAGCCCGGTTGAGCGGAGGTGCCAGCAATTCCATATATCCAAGGCCCGATTACCGTTGAGTTTTTAAAGTTTTCATTGACTAAGGTAGCCAGGACTGATGTGTAGCTTTCTAGGACTTGTTTTTCAAAGGCTAATTCGGTATTTATTTGTCCTGTAGTAATTTCTAATTCCCAGTCGCCACCTAGTGCTGCACTGCCTGTTAGGTTGTTGGAAGCGGCAATATTTGCTCCCGTTAATTCGCTGAGTTTTTGTATGAATTTAATGCCGGATTCGCCGGCGGCTACGTTACAGCCGTAAAGCAGAATGTTGCCTTGCTCGCTAAGGGCTTTTCGCCACTGCTGCAATTGGCTGCTGTAGGTTTCTAGGTTATCAAGATTCAGTTCTGTTGAGCCAATTTCTACTGCTGCTTCTCGGCCGTGAGAAACTATGTGCAGGCTGGTGATGCTGCTGCGCTGACCCAAAATTTCCGTGATTTGCTCGATCGCCCCCCTGGTTTCACTGAGTACAAATACTTCCGTTCCTGCTTTGATGCCACCGATCAATTGCTCGTAGTTTTCTACTCGGGAGTCAACAACCACTAGAGATTTTTTCGCTTCACGCCCTGCTGTAGAGCTTGCTTCTTTTAAAAAAAAGTTGTTTTTAGTGGCAATATTCGTAAGTTTAGGTATTTTTACGGCTGACAAATTCGGCAGATTGGAGATCATTTTCATTATTCCCTGGTTTACTTATTAGTTTTAACCTACCCAGCTTGAGAAAGTTCCATAAACACCAAAATATAAATTTTCAATAATTATTTATTTAAAAACAATAATTACTTACGTATTTTTTTGGTTGAGATTTTAGGAAAGAATTGGACGAGGACTGCTGCGGGCGATCGCGAGTCGCTAAGAGGACAAATTACCGCAACTCCTACGCAAGGGTTGTCTGGCTTTGACTGCGCCAGTCAGTTCTTTTTATTGGAGAAGAAGCGATGCCAGAACATGGATATTTCGATCGCTCTTTATACAAAATCCGGATTAAAAACCCCCCTTTATTCTTGAGTTATTCTCACAGCGGACGACATTTGGTGTTAGATCTGTTTCAACCGCCAAATTTTATAAAGGGGTTTTTAATCCGGATTTCTATTACTTACGCCTTGCTGAAAAAAGTCCGTGATTTCGGTAACGCGACGGTACTCAGTACGGTTGTAAGTGTTACTTTTTATTGAACATTCACAGTAAATCCACTGAAAAAATCTGTTTCCGAGAATTAGAAAATTTTTAATTTGAGATTCAATTTACTGCTGTTGCCTTTTGACACCGCCACAAAACTCAGTTACTGAAGCACTATCAAAAAAATATCGGAACGACTACTAAAACATAAAAAATTAACATAATGTAAGACAAGTTAACAAAAGTGGGAGTTGACAAATTGCACCAATCTATGATTTCACTTATTGGGTATTCGCAGCCAAAAGCAGTGAAGCGATCGCAGGATTTGAGAATTGAATGCCCGATTTGTGCAAAAAATTATTTTAACTAACAGCCGGGAAGTCCCTCAGTATATTTCGAGGGGACGCATCACAGCGCTGCGCGAAGTACCCCGTTGGGAATTACCGAGCGTGATGTCCAGAAGCGTCGGGTGTAGGTACCGAAACCGACAATTAGACTTTGCGAAGACCTTAAATTTTGAGGCACGTTCTAAATATTGTAGTAGGAAAATGGTATATTAAAGTAGGTCGAAAAAAAGCAGTTAAAAAATGCAACTGACATATAAATACCGCCTCAAACCCACAAAAGCCCAACTAATAACCATCGCCACCCACCTAGAACTCTGTCGTAGGCAGTACAACTATCGAATGGGTGAAAGATTTAGATGGTGGGAGTCCACGAGAACGCCTATTAATGCTTGTCCTTTAATTGTTTCTATAGTCCCGATTGAGGAAATTTATCAAAATATTCCTTTGACGAGAGTGCAAACTAGGGACGGCAGAAAAAAGGATGAGTCAGGCAATTTTTTGACCAGGAAAGGTGACGTTTTCTCGAACATTGAAGGCGGATATGTACAGTGGCAAACTATACAAGTGGCTGACCTGAAAAACACAAAAAAGCTATTTCCTGATTACAAACTGTTAGATTTTCAGGTTTTGCAAGATGTGGTAAATAGAGTGGAAACTTCTTTCTCAAACTTTACCACGCCCGACAAAAATGGCAATCGTAGAAGCAAGCCCAAGTTCAAAGGGTTTCATTACTACAAGTCGTTCACATACCCTCAACTGAATAATATTGATCCGATCGAGGATGAGCAAAATAGGATTTGTATCAAACTCGCAAAAATAGGTCAAGAGCCTATGGTTTTCCATCGTCCAATACCAACAGGATTCAAGGTTAAGACGGGTACAGTTATCAGAGAAGGGGATGGGTGGTATATTTCCCTGACGCTAGAAGATCAAACAGTTCCCGTAACGGTTGCAGAAATTCAACCGACTGAGGAAAACAGTCTCGGTATTGATTTGGGAATCACCAATTATGTCTATATGTCCAATGGTGAAAGAATTGAAAACCCGAGAGTCTTGAGAAAGTCGGCCCAGAAATTAGCTAGACTTCAAGCGAAAATTTCTCAAAAATTCAAGGGTTCTAAATCTTGGCAGATTATCAAAGGTAAGATTTCTAAGCTTCACCAATTTGTAGCCAGAGCGAGACTTGATTTTCAGTTTAAAACAGCACATTACCTATTTGGTAAATGTGAAGTTTTAGTGGTTGAAGATTTGAGTGTCAAGAATTTGACCAGACGTGCCAAAGTCAAGACTGAAGTGGAGGATGGCAACTTGGTTTATTTGCCAAACGGTCAAGCGGCTAAAAGTGGATTAAATAAATCAATGCTTGATGCTGCTCACGGTCAATTCGCTACTGTGCTCAAATATGTTGCCTGGAAATTGGGTAAAAGCGTTTTATTTGTTGACCCAAAAGGAACTTCTCAACACTGCTGGAATTGCCAGGGTAAAGTACCGAAGGACTTGTCGGACAGATGGCATTATTGTCAGTGTGGAGAATCTTTGGATCGAGATGAAAATTCAGCTAAACTTATCAAGAAGATTGGCTTAAGTTACGAAAGTGGCGGTGGTTCTACGTCACTCAAAAAAGCCTTTGAAAAAAAGGAAAAAGAAGCCTGCGGTCTAACGGTAATCCGTTGACCGTCAGGTTTGTTCACACAGAGGTGCTTGACTGCATCATTGGCTTGAGTGCCCACTATCCCATCGAAAGCGTTGAGAAGACCTCCCAATAGCAAAGCATCTAGCATTTGACGGTTCTCCTGATGCGCTGCTGCAAGCGGGTTAATTCAATGATAGGGGCTCGAGTTTCGTTGCGGGCGATCGACCTATGCTGAAATCATTACATCAAAACTTCGATCGTCAGATCAAAAGTCGATCGCTACAAAATTGAATTTAAGCAAAACGTTCAACTATTTTTCTAGGATTACGACGAAATCCTCAATCATCACATCAAAAGTTCGAGCCAACTTGTGAACTGCGGCAAAGTCAACCATTGCCATCCCCTGAGAACGGGCATAATTGCTAATCGTACTGTAGCCCACGCCCGATCGCTCTGCAACTTCCTTGAGCGTCCATCCCTTCTGGGCCGCCAACTCTCGAACCCGCAACCTGACTAAGCCTTTGCTCATATTCACTATTTACAAAATTTTGGATTTATTATAATATATCAAAAAGCGATCGCCCCGGTCATTCGATTTTAGATTTTAGATTTTAGATTTTAGATTGACTCTAAAGATGAATCTGGGAGCTTGAACGTTGGTCGAAAATTTTGCGCCTCTCATGGCAGAAGTCGGGGCTTGTCTCCGTTTTGCGGCGGAGTCAACGAAACTAAAGACGATCGCCAGTTAAAATTAATCCCGACAGATAATTTCTGTCGATCGCACTTAGCAGAGATAGATTTAGCTACCACCACCATATGCAACTACAATGATATCAGAAAATCAGTTAAGAGCGTCAGCGATCGGCGCATCAAAAATTATTCACAAATCGTCGATCGTCAATCCGCGATCGAGATTTGTCACCGAAGAAACAGTAGCACTCCTGTTCAACATCTCACCAGACCAAATTTACCGGATCGAATGCTGTCACAACATGGTGTACGTGCACGCCAAAGGCCTCAGTAGATTTGTCAGCTACGCCGATTTCCCCCCAATCTTAGAAGTAAAACAGCCCTGTACTGGAGATTTTCTCGGATGGTACAAACGCTGGAAACGGACACAAGCACCAGAATTTTGGACTAAATTCTATACGTACAACTTCAAAGCCGCTGTTTCAGTAGACAGCTTGCTTGAGTGGGGTAAATTAGTAGCTACAGTTAAATCGGTAATTTCTGCCTCAGCACTGCAACAGCTACGAGATGTTTACGCTCAAGAAAAAGATTTGATGGAAAATTTTTAAAGCAGGCGAGGCGGGTAAACCCGCGATTGTTGGCCACCAGCAATATAAATGTAGGGTGGGCAATGCACACCCTACGGGATAGATATTTTCGTTTGTAAGGTGCGAATTGTGCACCTACGAGATAGAGATTCTACTCAAAACTATTCTTTACCTTCCAATTCCCACATATTGGAAACCAGCGGCTTCTAAAACCTTCTTGTCTAAGAAATTGCGGCCGTCAATCATCACCGCATGATCCATCAACTTCGCCATTTTCTCGTAATCTAAATTGCGAAACTGTTCCCAGTCAGTCACTAACACCAAAGCATCGCAACCGTCTGCCAACCTTTCGGGATCGGTTTCTACCAAAACTCCCGACAAACCGTGACGCATTCCAGTTTGAGAAACAATCGGATCGTAAGCTTTAACTTTCGCTCCCAATCGATTCAAACTCTCGATTAAATTCAGCGAAGGAGCATCCCGCAAATCGTCAGTATCCGGCTTGAAAGTCAAACCCAAAAGTCCGACAGTTTTACCTTTGAGAATCTTCAAAACGTGCTGCAACTTTTCAATAGCAATCAACCGCTGGCGTTCGTTAACTTCCACCGCCGCTTTCAGCAAATGCGCCTCGTAGCCGTAATCCTCAGCAGTGTGAACTAAAGCCGAGACATCTTTGGGGAAACAAGAACCGCCCCAACCGATGCCAGCTTGCAGAAACTTGTTGCCAATCCGCGAATCTAAACCGATACCTTTCGCTACTTGGGTAACATCTGCACCGACGCGATCGCAAATATTAGCAACTTCATTAATAAAGCTAATCTTCGTAGCCAAAAAAGCATTAGCTGCGTACTTAATCATTTCCGCTGAACTGATATCAGTCATCACCACAGGCACAGATGGCAAAGACGGATTTTCTGCAAACTTGCGATCGACAATCGGCCTGTATAACTGTAGCATCATATCCATAGCCCGCTGAGAATTGCTCCCGAGAACAATGCGATCGGGATTAAAAGTATCGAAAACAGCACAGCCCTCCCGCAAAAACTCCGGGTTGCTAACCACATCAAATACCACGCCCGTTTTTGCTGCGACTTCCTCACCAGTAACACCATCACCGCTTTGAGGTTTTTGACGTTCTGCTAAACCGTCTAGTACAATCCTTCGCACCCAATCCCCCGAACCGATGGGCACTGTCGATTTGTTTACTATTACTTTGTAATCGCCGTCGAGGTGAGCGCCAATTCCGCGAGCAACCGCTTCCACGTAGCGAGTATCGCTTTCCCCAGTAGGCAAAGGAGGTGTCCCCACGGCAATGAATAAAATGTCCCCGTGGGCAACTCCTGCTGCTAAATCCGAAGTAAATTCTAGATTTCCCGATTGAGAGGCAGAGTGCATTAATTCAGACAGTCCGGGCTCAAAAATTGGCGACTGTCCCGATTTCATTAATTTAACTTTTTCTTCGTTGTTGTCTACGCAAATCACGTGGTGGCCGATGTGGGCCAAGCAAGTGCCGGTAACTAAACCAACGTATCCTGTACCGATGACGCAAACGTGCATAGAAATCTCCTCAAAGCTAGTAAATAAATCAGGTAGGAATTGGGAATCGGGAATCGGGAATTGGGAATTGGGAATCGGGAATTGGGAATAAGGAATAAGGAAGATTTTTTCCCTCCCCCACTCTCCCCGTCTCCCCCTCTCCCTGTCTCTACTTTTGGTTTCCCTCGATGCGATCGCGAAAATCTTTTATAGTCAACTCTAAACCTCGATCCAGCGGCACAGTTGGCTCCCACCCCAACCAAGTTTTAGCACGAGTAATATCCGGTTGTCGCTGTTTTGGATCGTCTTCCGGCAGTGGTTTAAAGATAATTTCTGCCCCTGGATTAATCGTATTTTGAATTTTTTGTGCTAGTTCCAAAATAGTGTATTCGCCGGGATTCCCCAAATTCATCGGCCCGATTTTGTCGCTATTCATCAAACGAATAAATCCTTCCACCAAATCTGAAACGTAGCAGAAACTCCGGGTTTGGGAACCGTCGCCGTATACTGTCAGCGGTTGATTCCGCAAAGCTTGAGCAATAAAATTGCTCACTACTCTGCCGTCATTTTCCAACATCCGAGGGCCGTAGGTATTATGACAGCAAACGCAGTAAGTACCGCCTACAAAATTCTCTCCGTCGGGAACAGAAAAGTCGTATACATCCTCATCGATTTCAAACTCTTCTATGGCTTTAACTTTTGCCCAAGCTAAATCCCCTGTGATTTTAGCTTGCAGTTTTTGTTTGGCATTAGCAAGATTGAGAATGCTGTACTCGTCCAACCCTTGAACCGTTATCCGGTAAGACTTGTATTTTTTGCTGTCTCCTTTTCGGACTGTTGTCTCGAATTCTGACACACTTCCAACTATCCCGAATTTAGCTAGAATTAGCACCAGTTTTTCAATGATTTTTTGGCTGGAACTGTTAAACACTAGCAGCGAACCCGTTGTTTTCGCGTCGTGATTCCCGTCGCCTTCCCAGAAACCGTGTAAAAAGTGAACTAACTGTTCTTTGGGAAGTTGCAAAATCCAATTTGGTATATCTTTTTTGGTGCTTAATTCTTTGCCAAACCCCAAAATATTGACAACTAGATCGACAATTATTTTTGACCTGACGTTAACCGAGGGCGATCTTTTCTCCTCTTTGTCAAATCGAATTTCACACTCGCAGCCAAATAATTCTCGCGTCACTTGGATCAGCTTTTCCAGATCTTTGACATTTGAGCTAAATACGAGCTGGCGGTCTTTTTCTGTATGAACCAAACAGCCTTCTGCTAAGTAAAATCCCAAAAACCACAGGAAATCACTGACATTTTTGATGTAATTGTTGATTGCTTTGACGGATTGATAGCCAGATATTTTGTCTTTTTTGGTCAAAGATAATCCCAATTCTTGCCAAAGTTGCCAGGGAATTTTGTTGCCTGCTTCGTATTTTTTGATGGTGCTGAAGTATTGGCGATTGCTGATTCCTTTTCGAGCGAAATATCCATATATCTGCTCTCGGAATTTTTCTAAGTATGCGATCGCATCCTCGCTGATTACCCACAGCCCTGGTGCATTAACTTTATCGCTAATGTAAAAAGGTTCCAAGGGACGATCGATAAAAGGAATGTAACTGGGAACCGCTACATCATCTCCAACCTTTAAGTCTTTGCCAAATACGGCTTGAGGCAACCCTTGGCTGTCGCGAGTAAACAAACTGTGGTCTTCAGTAATTTTTACTTGTTTGCCCCAGGTTGTTGCAATTTTATACCCTTTCTTCGTCACTTTGTGTTTCCAAATTGCCGAGATTGGTTTTAAGCGCATTTTTCCCTGTTCGTCAAAGCAAGGAACTGAAACATTTGATATGTCACCTCCGATCCGACTGTAGCATTCCTCAAATGTTTCGTAATAAAGTCGATCTCCTTTGTAATAGAGAACTTTTTGATCGCCTGTCAAACTGTTAAAAATTCGCACAACTCGAATGTCTACCCCATTTTGCCGGTGGTAATCAAACGATAGGGTTTCAGCTACTCGCTTCCCTTCGTCATAACAACTGCGAATTCCTATACAATTAACGTTGCCGCGATAATCTTCTGTTTGCGGATGTACGTCAGGATCTCCGTACACTTCGGAAGTGGAAGCGAGAAAAAATCTTGCTTTCACCCGTTTAGCCAATCCCAGCATATTTAATGTGCCGATGACATTAGTTTTGATTGTCTTGACGGGGTTGAACTGATAGTGTACTGGCGAAGCGGGACAAGCCAGATGGTAAATCTGATCTACCTCTAACCGAATCGGTTCCGTGATGTCGTGGCGGATCAGCTCAAAATACGGGTTGTCCAGCCATTTGAGGATATTGCGTTTAGTCCCGGTGTAAAAATTATCCAGGCAGACTACCTCGTGTCCTTGGGCCATTAAGCGATCGATTAGGTGGGAACCGAGGAAACCAGCACCGCCTGTGACTAAAATTCTCATTGTGGAAACTGCCGTTCTGTTTAGGGGTGGGACTGTGGTACAAAAATTCAGTCGATCGAATGAAACTTTCTAATAGAATAACAAAATTGCGATCGACAATGTAAACACTTATGCGTCACCTGCATAAAATCTTTAATTAACTTAGCATTTTCAAAGAGTTTGAACAAAATGCTATAATTCGCAAATCTTAGCTAGCACTTTTTATTTAAGCTTCAATATTTCCGAAAAAATACTGTTGACAATAATTTTATTTTGAGTTATTGATTGTTGGTTGTTTGTTATGCGATCGCTTCTGTCTTAGGTTGGGCGATTCCCTACGGGATAGCTACGCTTGACGCATTTTTTGTGGAGAGTGCGATCGTATTTTATTTCAGCTAAGGAAGAAAAGGGCGATTCCCTACGGAATAGCTACGCTACACGGGCTTTTTTGAGAAAATGAGGGGCGATCGCAGCTATACCTCGCTAGAATTCAAGGTGAAATTATAGTAAAATGATAGTTGGTAGTACGAACTGCTAAAAAGGAAGGATTAGAACTGTGCAACTAGAAGAATATTTCAACTTTATAGCACTTGATGACATTCGCTTGAAAGATTCGCGCATCGGAATTGAAACTATCCTGTACGAGTACATTTATCGAGCTCGCACTCCCGAGGAAATTGCTAATATTTACACTTCTCTGAGTCTCGAACAAGTGTATGCCACCATTCTGTATTATCTCCACAACAAAGAAACAGTGAGTAAGTACATCGCTGACTGGTTGGACTGGGGACGTAGAATGCGAGAAGAACAGCAGCGAAATCCGTCACTTGTTGTGCAGAAACTGATGCAGTTAAAGGCAGAAAGAGCAGTTAAAAAGGAGAACAATGCTCAAATATCTCATGGATGAAAATGTTAATCCAGTTTATATAAACCAACTGCGACGACGGCAATCAGACTTGATCGTTCGGGCGGTGGGAGAACCTGATACTCCTCCCAAAGGTACATTAGATCCAGAAATCCTAATTTGGTGTGAAGTGCATAACTTTGTGCTGGTGACTAATAATCGCAAGTCAATGCCCGTACACTTAGCCGATCGTATTGCCCAAGGTAACCACGTACCTGGTATTTTTATCTTCAACCCAGATATGAGTATTGGGGAGACACTTAACGAGTTGATTACGATCGCAGGAGGTTCTTTTGATGAGGAATACCAAGACCAAATTATTCACTTGCCAATTCCTTAAATTAATTGAGACTTGAGTCTTTGGAATTGTGTGGGATATTTTATCCTAAATTTATACGTGCGATCGCACTTTGTTGAGAAGTTGTGACATCGGCGGGTATCGCTTATTACCAAATTAACTTACAGTATCGCTATCCGATCGCGGTGGAATCTCAGCAGCAGTTAAAGTCACGATTTTACCGTCACGCCAGATTTTAATTGATTGTCCTAGTCTCCGGTGTTTTTCAATGGCTTCGGCGATGGCTGCTTTGACACCTGCGTCAATGCGATCGGATAACTTGACAAGTTTTTTTTCAGTCATTTTACTAATTTATAATGCGATTCCAAGTTTCACTGTCAGAGATTAGGGTTTCGTCTTCCGCACTACCTTCAGCAATTAGTCAGATAGTATCTCTAGAATTATCATAGACTATCCAGCGATCGCACAAAGGCAGATATAATGAAGTTAAGTTTCTGCGTCCGCGATCGTATCGCCTGCGGATGACATCTTCGGGAATAGAACGTCCGCCACTTTCCACCCGTTGTTGCACCCGTTCAATTGCCATTTCTGGGGATGGCAGCCAGAAGTAAATCAGGTTGATTGTGTAGCCTTTGGTTTTACAGTTGCTCAAGAATCGAGCGAAGTTGCGAGCTGCTAGAGTTGTCTCGAAGGCGAAATCAGTCCCAGAGTCTGATAAAGTTCGCAATCTTTGTATCATTAAGGGTCCTGCGAGGATGGCGACTGACTCTGGATTGAATTGGGAGATTCCGGCGGCGATCGCATCTGCATTGACATATTCAAAACATTCTAAAAAATAGGGTAATAATCTCAGGGAAACTGTAGTTTTACCTGAACGGTTAGGGCCGCCAATAATGTAAAGATTTGGCATAATTGCGCTTCAACTTTTACTCATACTATTAAGCATCCGTATACGGGTTATGGTGTGGCTTGAACACGATCGATTAATCGGGTTTTGTTAACGATCGAATTTTGATCGATAGCTTACGTTCGGCCAGATATTCTGCACGATTAACCTGTAATAAACGCACAGTGACTCGACCGATCGCAGTTAGAGGTTCGATCGTACCACTTTCAGTTTGAAGTTGAAAATGGTCTTCCCAGCGCTCTTTTCGAGGATTGTAAAGTCGAACCACTTCACCTGTTTCTGGATCGATCGAGGCAATGTCGCTGCCTTTATTTTTGTTACAAAGCGAGCAATACAAAGCCAGATTGCTTTCAACTGTTTCACCCCTATGTTTTTCTGCGATGATATGGTCTACTTGATGAGACGAGAGGGCGAGTGTTTCTGGGATTAAACAATATTCGCAACATCCGTTGGCGCGATCGCATACCATTCGTCGCAGACTAGCTGAAACGTAGGTTTTACTCATGCTGCCTCGCTCAGTTTCAGCAGGGCTTGCGCTTTGGCAATGCGTACTAAATGTTCGACAAATTCGTATTGTTGCCACAGGCGCTGCTCGATCGGCGTGAGTCCTTCTGTGCGATTTTTCTCTAATAAAGTATCGATTTCAGCTTGAAGATCGTCGGATAAACGCAGGGCTAATATTTCTTGGGGCGAGGGTAAACTTGCTATAAATTCTAATATCTGCGTGAGTCCAGAAAATCCGCTTGAAGGATTGGCTTCGACTTCCCTCAATCCCAGCATCAAAATCTGTGGTAACTCATCTTTGAGAGTATCTAGCCGCAGTGCTAGTTCGTCGGGAATTTGAAGGGTAATTGTTGCCATTTTTTTACTCACTGACGCTCTCATTGAATGGTAGCACAATAAAAGTACGATCGCCCTTTTTTGAGAAATGCAGTGTGCGATCGCCCCGCGCGATCGGGTAAAGGTGCGATCGCCCTTCCTGATTTTAGTCGCTTCACCCTACCAATCTGTTGATTTGTGGCTAAATTTTAGTTACCGTTGTTATCGTTGATGTCTAGATTTTGTATTGAGAGTTCTGAATCTGGTGAAGTCGGTATTCGCAGGTTGATAAAAAATACTATTTGATTTTTATCTATATTTATATTCGTTACATTAACAACACAATTTTCAGGTAATAAATCTTTGACTGGTAATTTAGCAGACGACTGAGTTTTATATCCAGCATCCTCAAGCCATTCAGCAATATTTCTCCAGTTTTCTATCTTTTCAATCCCTTTACCCACAAAGGCTTTAACGTATTTATAAATAGTGGCACACAGGTCAGTTTCAACTCCCTTGGGATTCTTTTGCAGCTTTTCGGCGATTTCAGCCGGACTGTAGCCACACAGCAACCCCCGCAGATGCAGCTTTTCTACGGGGGTGAGAGGCTTTCCCTTAACGGCGGCCAAGTCCGAGTACAGAGTTTTTAAGTCCCACCGGCTTTCGGATTCGACGAAGCGATCGTTTGTGGATGCCATAGATGGGTGTCTCTAAATTTCCTGATGGAATTCTAACATAACTCCTGATGAGTGTCAGGTTATTACCAGACTCAGCTAGCGTATGATAAGTGAATGCTAAAGCGCAAGTAATGAAATTTAAAGGTCAAAACCTTTGTGGAAGGGCTTTTTAGCCGTCACTGACTACAGTTAGCGACCTGACTGGGGAGTAAGGCTGAACTTTGGTAAATTTCTCACTTTGACTCTAGTCTTTGGCACTGTCGGTAATTTTTTTAATTTATTTTCTGGGATTTTGCATAATTTTCTGGATTTGTCCCTGATATATAAACAGGAGGCTGTAGCGGGTCTTCTTGGGAAGGAGTTCGTGTTTGTGAGTGCGATAGGCCAAAGCTTTGCCATGCAAGACTTTTGCTTGGTCATAGAAGTTTGGAATTTGATCGGTAGCTAAGGCTATTTGTAAACTTTTGTAAAGAATTTCGTAACTTTTGCATAAAAGTTAGGGTTCTAGCCTGATAGACAAATAGAGGGTTGCAAGCCACTTGTAGGCGATCGACTTCGAGAGGGCGATCGTTTGGTGAGCGAAGCTTAGCAATTGCTTTCTAAAAATCCCAGATTTGAGAGGAGATATGACTATGAATGATTTTAGAAGTGAAAAGACGAGATTACAGTCAAAACCAGCGATTCTGACGCAATCTTGGGTGATTTGGGAGTTTTCTGCCGTAATAGAAACAAAGGGATTCAAGTTTGAGACAGTTAACTTACATGACATCCTCAAAGCGGAACTGCAAGCACAGCAAGTTCCCATTGATGTTTTTTATACCAATGCTGGCTGGATTGTAGAAGGTGCTGGAGACGCACTCAAAATTGATAAAGATGTGAGGGCTAGGGTTACAGCTAATCTCAGAAACTCTATCTATACTAATATGCAGTTTATTGCTGGGATCGATTACTTCGGTGATTCCAATTGGGCAGATATCCAAATGATGATGATTGTCCAGCCAGAAAAACCGTCCGAACTACCCGCAGCACCAATACGACCTCAAGCAGCTAACACTCAACCTTTAATTCCAGATGCAGCTTTTCTGGTCTTGGCACTCATCGCTGTTGGCTTGTTTTATTCAGGGAATGGGGGTTTACAAGTCCTTAGCATAGTTGGAGTAATGGGTGCATTAGGAATTTACATGACATCAAATTCTCAGGTAGCTGAAGCGAAGAGAAAGTATGAATCGCAACTTGCTATATATCAAGAGGAGAATATAGAAAGAAACAGGAAAATAGAAAAAATTAAGCTGGAAGAAGAAGAACTGAAACGCAATCGTCTATGCCGAAGTTTTCAGTGGGATGATTTGAGGGTATTGCATACAATAATGACTTTCTCAGTTCGCAAGATAATCCGGGATAATTGGCTGCAAAAAGGAGCAACTGTTAAAGAGTTTGTGCATCAGACTAAAAATGAAGAAATTATTCCAGAAAGCAAGAAGAATATTTTTGATGAGTTTCAGTAAATACTACCATGCTTACTACTACATCTAAACTCAAGTACTGGAGAGGTTCCGCACCCGGAACAGCTCAGCCTCAAGAAGTTGATACTTACAATTATCATGCTGTAAATGTCTTTAAGCTTAAAGGGGTTTCTGACTTTGCATCAGGTCGATTTAAGCTCATGGAACACTTAGACCCCTCTGGTAGAGTCGGTTTTGTTGCCGGGTGGCAAAAAAGTTTTCTCAAAAGTCTTGCTTATTTCAGCTACACCCAATTTGACGATCCAAGTGCTAACGCTTCTTGTGGCTATAGTCTGAGAATTGTTTATCATCAAGCACCGCAAGGATCTAAATCTACAGAGGTATATTTCATAGCACGGGTGGCAAGCAATAGCAGCCCAAAAATAACAGAGGATCTTCAAAAAAAGCAAGCACAATATATTAAGAGTAGCTTGAGGTCTCCTCTCTACCAATTTGATGAGAATACAGAAAATAAATTTGACTGGCTACCATCGTGGCTTAACTGTACTCAGCAGCTTTATTGCTATGAAATTCTCAAGTCAGAAGAAATATTTCAATGGCTAGTAGACCGTGACGATCGGCAGCGTCAAAATTTTTATTATTCCCCTGGTAACTTTCAAGTTAATAAGGCGAATAATATGGTAGCCTTATTTGAACAACTTCAAGGATATCAACAACCTAAAGGATACGAACAACCTGTTTGTATCGATTTAACCTTAGTGCCAACGAGGGTTGAAGGCTACGAGAAAAAAACCACTTCTCGATACTTAGAGGCACTAAATCAAGCCAGTAAGGGTATCCGTGAAGAAGAGATAGATCCTGACAGCAATACTCAAAGAGCCAAGTCAGTGTATGAAGATATCAAGAAAAGGTATTATTCAGGGATAGTTTTTCTTTATAGCTTCCGAGTTTTCTCGCCTGATGACGATACTTGTCAAAGCGTTGCTAACCAGCTAGCTGCAACCTGTACGGCAAACACAGTTAGCCCGCGAGTTGTACAAGTTATTGATAGCGAATATGCAGTACAAACCGCCTTGCAAATTAATATAAACGAGCAAGCTTGTACGCCGGGAATGTGGGATACATCAGGAAAGATATTGCCTGGATTTCCCGGCGGGCCAGGAATGCTCAAAAGATTGCATCGCTTGGTAGATTTGGATGAAGCGGCAGCATTTTTCCGTTTACCCATCCCAATCAATCAGTCTTGTGCAGGTGTGGAGTACGATACAGGTTCAGCTTTTGTTTCTGAAACATCCAAGAATGCAAAGCGTAAAACAATTACTATCGGTAATTACTACCGCAATGTTAAAACTAATGAGGTTTGTGAATTTGATATTGAGCAGCTAAAAACTCATCTGCTTGTCGTGGGGGGTTCTGGTAGTGGTAAGACAACGACAACTTTTAACATTTTGACTCAGTTATGGGAAAAGCATAGAATACCTTTTATGGTATTTGATCCCAAGGTGACACCAGAATATCGTTATCTAAAGCGACTACCTCAATTTAAAGATGATTTGCTCATTTTTACCCCTGGTAGAGAGGATATTACTCCTTTCCGCTTTAACCCCTTTGATGTGATGCCGGGGGTTTCGGTACAGAATCATATTTCGAGGATATTTGACTGCTTCATGGGAGCATTGCCACTAGAAAATCCGCTGCCGTCTTTTATTCAAGAAGCCATTGATTATCATTATGATAAGAAGAAATGGCAACTAGCTCTGAGTCGGGGAGGAGAAGTTGGTAAGGATGGGAAACCTTTGGAAATTCCTACTATGCAAGAACTCTATAACAAAGTTCTTGATTTAGCCGAAAAGAATTATGGAAGCGATCGAGAAGTAGGCGATCGCATTAAAGGAGCACTCAAAGCAAGATTGTATCGACTGGTTTCTAAAAGAGGGGAGGGTTCAATGCTGCAAGCAAACAGACCTTTACCATTCGCGGAACTTCTTAGCAAGCCCGTTATTTTTGAACTCGGTGGGTTAAATCAAGAAGAACAATCTTTATTTTCTCTGTTCATGCTAGTTTTTGTTTTCGAGTATATTCGCACTGTCAGAATTGAACAGTTTCAGCCACAACGCATGGGTGAGAGAGCAACAGATTTAGATTTACGCCATGTAATTTTAGTTGAAGAAGCCCATAATATGCTCGGAAAAGTCCAAACTTCCGGGGATGAGGCTAATTCAAAATCTCAAGTGGTTGATAAGTTTGCTCAAATCATGCGTGAAATGCGTGCGGCAGGAGAAGGAGTAATCGTCGTCGATCAATCCCCAGCAGCCTTGGCACAGTCGATTGTAGATGCTACAAATTTAAAGCTAATGCACCGCTTACCTTCTCCCGATGATAGAGAATATCTCGGTAGGGCAATGTGTTTAACGGAAGGCGAAGCACAATTATCAGGTATTTTTTCACCTGGTGAAGCTTTCTATTATGTCCCTGGTTGGGATGCCGCTCGTCGGGTAGCTACAGAGAATTTCAAGAATAAATCGGGAGTGACAGAAAAACTAGAAACATTTTTTACAGACGATGATGTTATTGCTTCTATGCGTGAGTTTATGGAGCATGACAGAGAGGAGTTAATTTTAGCTTTTCAGGCTGAGATTTCTCGGTTACATGATAATGTCACAGGCTTGAAGAAACTATTAGAGAGCAATAAACTGTCAGATGAAGCGAAGGAGGGTACTAAAAAAGAAATCAAACAAAAAGAATATCAAAAGCAACGCTTTGAGTATGAAATTCAAATCTTATCTAGGAAAACTGGAGGTAATTAGTAGCCATGAGTGACTTCAAAAAATCCAAAAAAGCAGCAGACTCGAAGCGAAAAACCCAGGGAGATGTTTCTGATAGTAGCAACCTGGATGTTTTAGTTGAGGATATTGAGCAAGCAGATCAAGAAGTTGATGAGCAGATACAAATTATTGAAACTAAGACGCAAGAACTCAAAAACCTTGAGCAAAAATTAGAATCATTACCGGAAAAGTTGGGTGAACTGGAAGGAGAGGCTTTGCAAGTTGCTTACCAGGAAATTAATCAAAAAATGGAGCAAAAAGCAAGCGAGATTGATGAATCCAGAGGCAAGCTGGAAACAATTAAAGAAGATATGCAGCAAAAACAGTCTGAAATTACAGAACAAATTGAAAAACGTGATGAAGCTTTGACAGAACTTGAAGAAGCAGAGCGAGAGTGCAATGCTGACCTAAGTGAGTCTAAGGATGCTGTAAATGACGAGAAAAATAATCTTGAGGATGCTCAGAATAAAGTCGGTGAAATTCTGAATAAAATTGATGCTGCTGGAGAAAATATGAAAAAAGTTGATACTACTATTTCAAACGCACAGAGCAAAGCCGATAATATTTTTTCCAAAATAGGAGATGTTTCCAAGAAATTTGCTGCCGGAGTAGTAACATTTACTGGAATTGCTTCAGGGTTCGCAGATGTGAACAATCGAGTAGCTGCTCCACTGTTTCCGAACGATTCTGGATTTTCACAAATCAAAGATATGTCTAATCAATCTGAAGAGTATCATTCGCTCAACTCAGATGCTATAGATTTAGACACTTCCAGGGAGTCAGAAAAAGAACGCAGGAAAAGAGAATCAGAAAGAGCTAGTGAGATTGGCAATCAACCGGGAACAAGTGGCAAACCTTAACCGTACTAGAGTAAAACAATGAGCAACGAGCAAGAAAAAACTAAACTATGGAAAGTCTACGGCATCTTAATGGGTGTTATGGTAGGTGGTGCTGTGCTAATTCTAGGGGGTCAAGCCACCTGGAATGCCATTCAACAGAATATGTCAAAAGCCAGTATTGAAAATAAACCACCCTCTACTAACTCTTTGCCTTTAAGCACTCCACCAGCAGCAGCAGTGCGATCGCAAATTCCTTTATCTACACCCTCGGTTTCAAGTGTCAGTAGTTCGCCATCAACTTTAGTGTCTCCTTCTAAAAATTCTCTTCGCTCAAATCAGGAAATAGGGACAGAAGAGGAAATAGATAAGATTACCGATCAAATTTTTTATGACAGATATCCTGAACTAGCAGGTCGAAAAATCAGAAGTGATGAATCTAGTTTACAGGAAGAATGGTCTCGCATCAAGCAATGTGAAGCGGTAGTCGATTACATCTTTTATCAGAGACATCCAGAGTTAGGGAAAAGAAGAATTGTCAAAAGTGAGTATTCTCTAGCTCAGGAGTGGTCAATAATTAAAGATAGCGTAACTGGCTGTCGCTAAATAATGAATTAAATCATAATAATTCAAATGATGTCCCTTAAAAAACTACAACTAAAACTATGAATAATGATGATGAACAAAAAAGAAGCCTCTGGAAAACTTATAGTATTTTAATGGGTGTTATGGTAGGTGGTGCTGTGCTAATTCTAGGGGGTCAAGCCGCCTGGAATGCCGTTCAACAGAATATGTCAAAAGCCAGTATTGAAAATAAACCACCATCTACTAGCTCTTTGCCTTTAAGCACTCCACCAGCACCAGAAGAGCGATCGCAAACTCTTTCATCTACACCCTCGGTTTCAACTGAACGAGTAAGCTTTAATGAAGGTAGTACAGGAGCAACAATTCGTGACAGTGTAACAGCAAATCAAAAAAAGCGCTACTTACTAAACTGCGGTAGCGGACAGCGCATGACTGTGCAAATCAGGCAGGGAAGTATTAATGTGACAATTATTTCTCCTAACAATCAAACAATTGGCAATGCTGTAAACGGTGTATCCCAATGGCAGGGTCAACTGCCAAATAGTGGAGATTATATTGTTGAAATTTCTGCACCCAATCAGTCAGGCTACGTCATTAATATTGAAGTTTCATAAAGTTTTACTCATCAAACAGGAGATAATTACCTATGGATGACCCAACAGAAAAACAAAAATTATGGAAAATATACGGCATTTTGATGGGTGTTATGGTAGGTGGTGCTGTGCTCATTCTAGGTGGTCAAGCTGCCTGGAATTCCATTCAAGAGTATTTGACTAAATCTAATACCCCTTCAAATTCAACACCCCAATCTTTGACACCTTCACCTAATAGTACCGTCTCACCTTCGGATATCCCGTTGAGATCGACGCCTGAGCAAACTCTCAATAACTTCTATGTACTGACAACTACAGATAATAAGGCAGCCGGAAAAGCATTTACTACTGACGATTTTAAGAAAAAATACCCTTCAAGTGATAGTAACAAACAATGGGTCAGTCAATATAATTTTATTAAAGTTACTCAGATGAAACCTATTGAAGAATCTCCTACTAGAGCAAAAATGACAGTTTGGTTGCTTTATTCTTTTAAAGATGGTAGAGCAGAAGCGTGTGAATACAGAGATTTTACTCTTGTACTCAATAATAATAATTTTTTAATAGATGACATTGGCGAAGCGACTCAAACATCTTGCCCTTAAAAACCCGTTCATATTTTATGTGTTCGTGGAAGCGATCGCCCTTCCTGTCCAAAAGTGCGATCGCCTCCCATTCACCCAAAGTAATCTTCCATGATTTAATTAAAATAGGGAACTATTTTTTACTATAAAAAAAAGGCATCCTCAAAAATACAAGTGACAAATAACATACCTAGATTACTTCCAGGTGAAAGCACAATCGGACAATTTGGTGACTTGAACAAAATCCGTCGCACAGGAGACAACCTTACACCCCACCATATTCCATCCGATGCTTATATGAAACAAATAGGAATCTCTGGTTACACTAGAAACAAGGGTATTGCTATCTTGATGGAACAGCCATATCCAGGAAGGGGTGGCCGTCATCGGCGTACACAATCCTATGGACAAAGACCAGACTTTAGTCTATCACCCCGGCAAGCTCTAGCTCGTGCCGTGTGGGATGTGCGATCGATTTATCGCCAAGATCGGCTGTATACAGCACAGATTAGGCAGAATTTACAACAAGTCATCAAACAAAACAAGCTGGCATGGTCGGGTACTTTTGATAAAGTGGGAGACATAAGATGAACGTTACTCAATTAATAGAAATATTAAATGCTAATAAATTTATGCTATCCGATCAGGAAGTCATGAGTTTTGACTTCACTTTAGCCGAACTTGCCCTACATCCTAATAGCGAATATTTGCCAGAACTCTATCTGGTTTTAGATGACAGATGCGAACAACATGAAGTCATGTATGGTCTCATTCATTTTCTGGAGTCTTTTGAGCTAAAAGACCAGTTGCAGGCGTTTATTGATAGCATAGACCGGATGATTGTTAATGCTAAAGAATGGACAATGATTCTAATTTATGGAATTCTCAATCAGGATTTATCCCGGAATTTATATAGCCAAATGTTACATTCTACTGCTTCTCAAAATCGGGAGTTATGTACGCATTTACTGCGCGAAATAGCGGCTAATGAATCCCCTCCTTTATCTTCCCATGCTGAGTCAGTTATTTCCAGCGCAACTGCGATCGACATTAATATTGATGAAATTCAGAGGGATCTGTCGAGCTTTCTTAAACTCATCCAAGATGGGAATATCTTGGTACTCTTGCAAGACGATCGGCCAATAGCCGAAATTAAACCTATCAAATAAGATGTAAGCCAATCTCAGGATGAGCGATCGCCCTCTCTTCCCCAAAAGTGCGATCGCCCTCAATAATTTGACAGTTAACTTATCAAAAACCCTCCCTCAAAAAAGTTATCCTCGGCGAGAGGGTAAATCAAACACCACTTCAAATCGGATGTTGGGCACTCGTTGCCGAAACAACTGAAGATGTCCCTCCGCATCCGGCTGCGATAGCGACCGACGATCGCCCATTGCAAGCTGGACGGGCGAGGTGGCACAATAGGGGAAACTTCCAACAGATTGCAAGGCATGAGCGACAGCGAGCGGATTTCAGTAGTTTTGCCAACACAGGCTAAAAAGGATCTCGAAAAGTTGTGCGAGATCGAAAAGCGATCGATCTCCAACTTTGTCTACCTTCTGATTCAAGAGGCGATCGATCGAGCAAAAGCATCCGGCAAGCTCAAATCAACAGATGATTGAAATTACACTAAATCAAATTCAAAAAGAATTAATTAGCCAAGAAGATGCAAAAAACTGGTTTTTAAGCTTCCCAACCGAATACCAGCAGGAAATATTGCAGCGGCTATCCTACATGACCATCCAAGCAGGGGCGCGAGAAGAAGATGTTTCCCTAGCTATTGCCAAATCAAAACTTCGCCCAACTTACACCCCTTGTGTGTTGCTGAGTAGAGGGCGATTAAAAGAACAAATGGCAAAGCTTTTGAAACTGCCGCCCTCAGAATCTATCAAAACTTTTTTCCTGTTAATGAGTTTATTGGCAATTGCCGATGCCCGCAGGTACTGCAAATATTGTCAATATGGCTGTAGCCACTGGTGGCATCGCGATTTGAGCGATCGCCAAGTTTTAGATGAAATTCGGCGCGAGTTGCAACAAAGCATTCTTGTTTAAATTGTAGCAAGCTGTGACGCGATCGGGCGATCGCCACTCACGCTGCAGCCATAATTTCACTTATTTCAACTTCTTATTTTTCTCTTATACTCTACTTCCATTAATTACAAAACAAACTCGGCTCTACATGAAAAAAACTTCCTAGAATCAATGCCAGCTCTTTGCCAATATCTCCCTCACCATTAACCACTTCATATACTCTTTTTTCAGACCCCATAACTCCCACCAAATCCGCAAGTTGTAACTCTCTTTGTTCCATCAAAAACAGCAATATTGAATTAGGAGTTGCTGTGGCTGCTGGTGCTTAGTATTCTTGCTCAAATTTTTCAATTAATGCAATCAGCAATTCATATAACTCGTCTTCTTCAAGAGTGCGATCGGCCCGGTGCATAAACTCTTCCACCATAGCCAGAGCCTTTTCATTGTCCGCTTCGTTTCTAATTATTTTCGGTTGGTACTGAGACAATAACTTTTTGTATTTATCTGGATTAAAAGTAAACCTTAGTTTAGCTCAACCAATTTCTTTCGTCAAGTGCGATCGCCCTTCACGTCCAAAAGTGCGATCGCCCTCACATTAACAATACATCTAGCTAATAAACCCTTTTATTCAATCGATCGCTTTAAAACTTGTTTCACAGAACCATACATCTCACTTGTCAACCCGTCTAATTCATGCTCTATATCTTCCCATCGCCCCAATGTACTCGTCCACTTGCCATTAGGTAATTGTCTAGCCGCGTGTGTTGGTTCTCCGTCAGGATTACCATATAGAACCCATTTGACATCTTTTACGGTCACGTTACCACAAGACCGTAAAAGATCCCAAATGGGTTCTATACAGCCACGATCGCGATCGCCTGCATTCTGTTGTGGTTATAGTTTGAAAACACGCCCTAGGGGGGACTGATACTACCTTTAACCTGGTTGTTGACCAATGGTGGGCTATGCCCACCATACAATTAATTTTGACTAGCTAGAGAAGCCGGCGCTATTTCGCCCTTTCCTTCCTCTTGTTTCGATTCTGCCAACTTGTCCAAAATCTCCACAACTTCTCTTTCAAAAGTTACCTGAGCACGATTAGTGCGCCCGCCGACGTATAGTTTGCCGTCCTTTTCCAAAGCCCAAATCTGCGAGTGAGACAGATAGCTCATCAGCACGCTGAGCATTAGCAACCCGAAGCCAGTATAAACGATCGGAATGCCCGGATCGGCTTTAATTTGCAATCCCGTACTGCCTACAACTTCGTCAATTGCCAGCATCACTCCGTTAACTTCCACCGCTGTACCTGCGCGAACTGTAGTTAACAATTTGCCATCCGTACCGTACACTAACATGGTGCCTTGTAAGTCTTTTGCTAGCAAAGAAACTCCTGCACTCAAATCTGGTTTTGTCGGAATCCAAGCACCCCAAATTCGGCCTTTACCTTGAGTATCTAACTGAGCCATTGGTAATTGTAAAACCGGGCTTTTGTTGAGGCGAACTCGCACGGCGGCTATTGCCCAATCTGCTTGATAAAAAGTGACTCCCCGGTATCTGAGGGGCTCGTTAACGTGAATGGTTTTGCGATCGACCTCTTGGCCTTTTTTGTCCAAAACTGACAGATCCGAGTAAAATTGATCGATCGCACCGCTCGGACTGTAATCGATCCAGAACCGATTAACTCGCATCGACCAATCCTTCGGTATTTGCGGCCCCGCCCAAGGCCCCGCATCTATGATATTCTGCACCCGAAATGTTTCGCCGCTGGGAACCATTTCTTGACCGAGAAATCCCGTCATCGCGCCCCACATCGACCCAGCTAAAATAATTAGCATACTGGCGTGAACAATAATCGGGCCAATTTTCCCAATTATGCCCTTGCGAGCATAAACTTTTTCGCCTTCTCGAAATATGCGGTAGTTTTTTTGCTGCAAAAGTTGTTCTAACGAAGTCAAAGAAACTGTGTCTAATTCCGCACTGAGAGCTAATTTTTCAAACTGCTTTGGTTCTTCATAAAATTTCCAGCGGCGGGCGGCTTTTAATGCTGGAAATTGTCGGGTAAATGTACAAGCTGTTAAGCTGCTTCCGAACAAAATTAGAATTGACAAAAACCACCAAGTGCGGTATACGTGGTCTAGTCCTGCAAGTAGCACAACTTTCCAAGTTAGGAAGCCGAAAAGGGCTGGGTGTTCTGGATAGTTAGATTGGTAAAAGGGTACTGATTGACCTTGTTCGATGACTGTGCCGGAAATGCTGAAAAATGCGATCGCCAGCAGCAAGATAATTGCCAGCCGCAAATCTGCTAGCACCGGCAAGATTTCTCGCTTGAAAAACCTTTGAGGGGCAGTCGCCCAGTCTGATAGTTTAGATAGAAATACTTCTTTTGATGTCATTGGTAATTATGAAGGAAGAGGGAAGAAGGAAGAGGGAAGAAGGAAGAAGGAAGAAGGAAGAAGGAAGAAGGAAGAGGGAAGAAGGAAGAGGGAAGAGGGAAGAGGGAAGAAGGAAGAAATAGGAATAAAAAACAAAAAATGAATAAAATATTATTATTTTTATCGAGCAAGTCTCAATCAATTTTGAATTCTTTCTCTTTTCTTTCTTTCTTCCTTCGTGTTCTTCGCGTCTTCGCGGTGCGTCAAAAAAACTTAATTCACGCATTCCGTAGTGATTGCTATATCCTTAAATAAGGACTGAAGTCCTTACTACGAACCTTACGCGGGAAGTATGCGAGAAACCAGCGAAAAAACGCCAAATCCTACTAGCAAAACACCGCTAACAGGCGTAATCCAACTCGACCACCGACGCAATTCTAACAACTTTTTAATGCTCGCGGTAAAAGTACCTGCTACAATCAGCGGAGCGACGTAGCCAGCAGCGTAAAATAGCAGCAACACACCACCTAAAACAGTATCCCCCGTTTTGGAAACCCAAGCTAAGAGTGTAGCTAAAACCGGCGTGCTGCACGGAGACGCTACTAAACCAAAAGTTAAGCCCAATAAGTACGATCGCACGCCCGCAGGCAAATCTTTCGGCACCCACCCCACAGCGTCGAAAGACGGCATTTGTAAGGGTAAAGCTTCGAGTAAATTCAGCCCCATTAGAATAGCAATAATGCTGACAAGAATTGGCAAACCAAGGCCAATTTTGCCGTAAACTTGTCCGGCAAATGATGCTACAATGCCTAAACCCGCAAGGGTAGTGGCCAATCCCAAAGAAAACCAGGCCGACTGGGCGGCGGCTTGCAGGCGGCTTTTTGCTTCGTATCCGCCGATGTAGCCGATCGTAATCGGTAACATTGAAAGCATACAGGGCGTTAAGCTCGTTAGCAACCCTGCCAGAAAGATGACTCCGACGCTGATTAAACTGAGGTGCGTCAGTTGAGTATTTACTAAATTATTAGCAAATTGTGCGAGTTCGTAAAGTTGAGTTTGCAGGGTTTCCATCAGTCGATTTTAGATTTTAGATTTTAGATTTTAGATTTTAGATTGACTCCACAGCCGATCGATTTTAGATTTTAGATTTTAGATTGACTCCACAGCCGATCGATTTTAGATTTTAGATTGACTCTACAGATGAATCTGGGAGTTTAAACTAAATATCTAATTTTTTTGCTCTTCACGACTCCTGTCGGGGGCTTGTATCCCTAGGCAGGTGACTTCAGGTTCGGGGCTGTTCTGGCTTTGTTGAAAATTGTAACAGATGCGCGCAGGTTCGGTTTGAGATTTAAGATTTTAGCGAGATTTACTGGTTTGGAGTTGAAAGGTCGATCGCACCCTGGTTTAAATTGATATCTGGACAGCATCCTCAACAAGCTGTTGGCAATGGGCGCAGCTTGGGAGTTGAAAAGTCGATCGCACCCTGGTTTAAAGTGATATCTGGACACCATCCTCTACCAGCTTTTAGGAACCGTTTTTTTCCATTCCACAAGAAAAGTCATAAATTGTGAAACAGGCATCTTGACTGTTATTGCTTGTTCTTGAAATGATTCAGACCGACTTTATTGTAAATTAAAGCCACTTTCTTCATTAATAGAGCCGTCTGGCATTATTGCCCCTGCCAGCACCGCACCTCTGAGATTGGCTCCCGTTAAAACAGCGCCTTCTAAATTAGCATTGCTCAAATTTGTGACTTGTTTGGAACCTCGGAAAAAGAAGCTGTGCAAGTCAGCCCCTGTCAAATTAGTGTCTGCCAAATTAGCATATTGCAAGTCAGCACCGTGCAGCGTCGCATCAGTTAAATTAGCTTGGGTGAGATTGCTTCCCCAAAGTCGAGAATCTAACAAATTAGCATCTTGTAAATTGGCGCGACTCAGATTTGCCAAAGTCAGATTTGCGTCCCACAATTTCGTGCCGTTGAAATTAGCTTCTGTCAAATTTGATCTGCTGAGATCCGTGCCTAAAATATCAGCATTTGCTAAATTAGCGCCGCTGAGGTCTGCGCCAGAAAGGTCAGCATTTTTTAAATTTGCACCGGACAAATTTGCACCGGACAAATTTGCGCCGCTCAAGTTGGCTTCTTGGAGATTAGCTCCCCGCAAATCCACAGCGCTCAAATCGCACTGCTTCCACAAAAAACTGACGCACCAATTATCTTTTAATAGCTGACTCAAATCCTCCGCATTTGCGGCCATAACAGGAGGAGTTAAGTAGAGAGTGAACAGGACGATCGCCAATACTGCCGCGAAGAAAGTTTTCAACCTCATAACTCTTTTCATTGACACTAATTTGCGCCATAAATTATTGATGTCTAATCAAAGCATAACAAATAACCTGCAACTTTCCTCAGCAATATTACTCAAAAATATTAGTGAAATGTTAATCGGGGTTGGCGCAGGCACAAACTTAACTCAGGAAGTCTTAGACGCTCTAAGCTAGAAACCCGGTTGCTTCACAGATGCCTCGCTGCCAAACTAATATTTTTCGTCAAAACTGGGTTTAAGACGATCGCAAGTTCGATCGGGCTTTGCCAGTGGAATATCGCTACCAAGTGATACTTCCGGCGGGCAGTGGCGATCGATACTGCAGGGGCATCCCATTTTTGCTTTCATATCATGGACGGTTGCATCAGAATAATATATTTCGATGATCTAGCGTGCGAGCGTCTCGCTCGCGGCTAGATCGCGAGCGAGACGCTCGCACTCCTAAAAAACGGCTTTTTACCAAATTGGGATGCTCCCATACTGCAGGGGCATCCCTCCAAACAATCCAGGTAGGAACTTCTGAACATACAAAGAAAGGAACCGCCCAGCCCGCCGGAAAATCCCAGATTTAGGGGGTTCTAGACGCAATTCTCCCTAATTGCGATCGGCATCACTAACTAAGCCCAACTCCCCTCACACAAGTCAAGCCCCGAGCATCACCAATTCTCATCAAACTTATCACGTTTCTGAGAGTACGGATATCACTGCCAGTAGCTGAAATATCGAGGAAAATTAGAGCATACAGTTAAACACCTGCCCTCTCATGCCTACTATCCCCATTCTCCCGAGCCAATTAGTTGTCACAACTATTTTTCAGTCGATCGAATCTTTGGGATTCGCTAATATTGCAGGCCAAGTATTTTCGGGCGAGCAAGCTGAATCTCGACAAGAAACAATTTTAAAGCTTAGAACCAGAAAGTTTTATACTCAGGGTTTAAAAAATCTCAAACAACAAGATTTTTACGGTGCAATTAAAAATTTTACTGCCACAATTAAGATTAATCCGCACTTCGCGTCAGCTTACAACGATCGAGGTATGGCCCGCTACAAATTAGGCTACAAACAGCCTGCCGTTGAAGATTTAACTACCGCCATTGAACTCAATCCTTACCGAGCCAAGTATTACAGCAATCGCGCGTTTATGCTGACTCGTTTAAAAGATTATACTGCGGCGATCGCGGATTACAACTCGGCACTGCTGATCAACCCCAATTTAACCCAAGCTTACTTTAACCGAGGTGCTATCCGCCTGCAAATGGAAAATTCCCTGGCAGCACTAGCTGACTTTGAGTCAGCAATTCGCCTCGATCGCGATTTTGCTAAAGCTTACTTCAACCGAGGAGTGACTAGATATAAATTGAGAGAGGTTCAGGGAGCATTTGAGGATTTTCAGAAAGCGGCAGGGCTTTTTAAGCAGCAGGGGAGAATGGATTCTTATCGAGATGCAGTTTCTAAAATTAGACAGCTATGGTATTAGTTGAATTGGGAAATTGGGAATTTGGAATTGGGGAATTGGGGAATTGGGGAATTGGGGAATTGGGAATTGGGGAATTTGTAAGGTGCGCCACAAGCACCCTACACCTAATAGTTAAAGTTAGCCAATTCTCAATGCTGCATCCCCAGTTGGTAGATCGTTAGGACGAGGAATCGTAGATAAAGGAATTGCAAAGGCTGCATTTTGAACAGAGGCGACAGTAGAATTTTGTACCACAGTAGAAGCCCCTGCCAAGTTAATGACAGTATTGCTTCCAGATTGAGTGAATGTAGTATCGGATAATTTTCCTGTCAAAGCAATGCGATCGCCTTCCTCTGGTCTAAAATCAACTATTGTATGACTTGTCGGGAGCAGGATAATAAAAGGAAGAGAAGCAGGATCTACTCCCAGCAAAACAAAAGTATCTGCACCACTACCTCCTGTGAGAGTATTGTTGCCTGTATCTCCAATCAAAATATCATTGCCATCACCACCAATTAAGATATCATTCCCTTGACCGCCTCGCAAAAAGTCGTTACCAGCATCACCATTGAGAGTATCGTCACCGAAATTGCCAATCAGAATATCGTTCCCAACACTACCGCTAATGGAGTCGTTACCTTTGCCGCCTCGCAAAAAGTCGTCACCGGCTTCGCCACTGATGGTATCGTTGCCTTGGCTGCCATTAATTGCATCATCAGTGGGTGAACCGACGATGCGATCGTTTGCGCTACCTCCCAGTACACCGCTGGGATTTTGCTGAGAGTCTTGGGAAGTGACTTGATAGTTGTTGGGAGTGTTTGGCAGTCTGAGCGCTTGCAAAGATAGATTTACGAAATTGGTACTATTGATTAAATCGTTGAGCACATTAACATCGCTAATTATGCTAGAAACCCGGCTGGGAACGATTCCTTGAACGACTTTTGCAGTCGAAATGCGATCGCCCTGCTGCACCGCATTCACCGTTTCAAAACCTTGAATAACGTTGCCAAAAACAGCATAATTACCATCCAAAAACGGCAAAGCATCCAAAGCAAAATAAAACTGCGAAGAAGCCGAATCCAAAGCTGTAGAACGAGCCATTGCCACGGCCCCGAGAGTGTGCTGCAACTGCGGTGTCTGAGTCACAATTTGGTTGTAAACAGGTTGCGCGGCCCCTTGCGGCTTAATTTCCAAAGGAATAAAACGCGCCTGATTGGTATCCGGGTCAATAAAACTCCCCGTTCCCAATTGACTGGCTGGAATTGTAGTATCTTTGCTGCGCGGATCGCCTCCTTGCACCACAAAAGGATCTGGCTGGCGCACAACTCGGTGAAACATCACCCCGTCGTAAATGCCGCGTTCAACTAAGTCAACAAAATTTCCCCCAGTAATCGGGGCATTAGTGCCGTCTACTTCGATCGTAACGGGTTGACCGTTAATTACCTGGACTACTAGAACTTTGCCTGTTAACGGGAGTGCAGCGCTCATGGTAAATTGCTATTTGAGTGAGTGGTCTTGGCGTTTTAGAAGCAATCCGCGAATTGCCCTTACCCATTTAATCAGAAAACTGTAAACTTGTGTTAAGTACAGTTCTACTTCTAAATTTATGATGTCTCGCCGCAAGTTTTTTACCACTTTATTGGCAATTTGTCTAGTTTTTCTGAGTTTCAATTTTCCCTCCCCTGCCTTTGCCCTCGGCGGCAAGCTTCCTCCGATAAATCAACCAGCGCCGGAGTTTTCTTTGCCGACAAACAGCGGAGGCGGACAAGTGTCCCTGTCAGATTATCGCGGTAAGTGGCTGGTAGTTTATTTCTATCCGAAAGACTTTACATCCGGTTGTACGATCGAAGCACGGAGATTTCAGCAAGACTTGCCGAAATACTTGGCAAAGAATACTCAAATTATCGGCATTAGCGCTGATGATGTCAACTCCCACGCGGAATTTTGCGATTCGGAAGGCTTGAAATTTCCGCTGTTAGCTGATACCGACGGCAAAGTCAGTAAAGCTTATGGTTCTTGGATGAGTTTTATCTCGTCCCGGCACAGTTTTCTTATTGACCCAAAGGGCATTTTGCGCGAAACTTTTGTGAAGGTTAATCCGGCGATTCACTCGAAAGAAGTGTTGGCTCGTTTGGGGGAATTGCAGGCTAACGGGTAATACCATTTTAGGTTTTCGATTTTCGATTTTCGATTTGAATAATTGGGAATGACTGATGAAGCTGGTGTTTGTAGTGAGGACTACAGTCCTCTGCATTTTCAGAGGATTTTAGTCCTCACTGCAAACGTTATCAGGTTGATTTGACCTGACATCTTGCACCATTCTCAATAATCCTTTTTTGGGCGGGTTCTCCTGCCCAACCCCTACTCCCCACAAGAAAATCTACTCTTTATGGAACGGACATCTTGCCCGTTCTTGACAATGGTGCAACATCTCAGTTTTACGCGAAATGAGGGCTGGTAACGTGACAAGCGATATAAGAGTAAAACTAAAATCTAAAATCGCCTGTCCCGCCATACTCAATGAGAATTCAATTTGCTATTGATTGCAACAGATTCGGAAGAAGATTCAGGCTCTGACTGATTTCTATTTCTGTTAGCCATGCGGCGTTCCGGGTCAATTCCCTCGAAGGTTGGCGGCAACCAAACTCGGACTACCAACAACACTCCCAAAACCAGCAAAAATCCACCTGTTGATAATATTTGAACCCAGGGAGTTTCCAGCACTCCCCGCACGATGATTTCTCGCAAAACAGACACTATACAAACTTCCACAGCCACCCCTATCGAAACGCGCTGCTCTTGCAAGTAAATAATTAGCAGCCGAAATAATTCCACCAAAACTAATAAAAATAGAATGTCGGCAGTCACTTGCTGAAAATTCAAAGGAGGCAGCAGCGAGAAAAACATTTCTCGCAGTTCGAGTACCATGAAACAGAACAAACCGATACACAAAGAAATTACAATTAAATCTTGAACTGTTTCGAGAGCGCTGACTATTAGTTTCAGATTCAACCATTGCGGGGGGTGATTAATCTGGTTATTTGAACGGTTTTGCATAGACGGCACCTGCAATCTGTTTGACTTGTTTACAGCTTAAGTTAAAGTGAGCTTATCTTTAACAAAAAATCGGTTTAATTTATTTATAACAATTATAAAAATTCCCTCTGTTGACAATTTGCCATAAACTTTTATTTACCGCGCAGGCGGGTTGACATTTTGCCAAAGTTTGTGATATTCCCACATGCGATTAGTAGATTTGACTGGTGAAAAGCAGAAGCCAATCGATTTTAGATTTTAGATTTTAGATTTTAGATTGAAGAATGGGATAATTGAAGAAAGCGACCTCACGGATGAATCCGGGGGCTGGTTATCGGATACTATATTTTTTATTTATGCACGGATGAATCCGGGGGCTTGTACCCTGGCTGATGAAGGTCAAAATCCTAAAATGCTGCAACTGCTATACAATATGAAAATTGTAAAGAATTATTGACCACAGCTTGATAAACTCAAGCTAGCGACTCTCGGCTTTAATCATACAAAAGCCGGTAAGTTAACCGAAAAACCAAAAGTAATCCAGAGAGGATTGAACACCATGACATTTGAACTTGCACCATTACCCTTCGCCCCTGACGCCCTAGAGTCAGATCATATGTCGGCCCACACGTTTTCGTTCCACCACGACAAGCACCACGCTGCTTACGTGACCAATCTAAACAAACTGATTGAAGGCACCGAACTTGCCAGCAAATCCCTCGAAGAAATTGTCAAGGAATCTGCTAAAGATCCATCCAAAGCCGGCATTTTCAACAATGCAGGTCAGGTTTGGAACCACAATTTCTTTTGGAATTCCCTCAAACCAGGCGGCGGCGGCACTCCGACAGGACCTTTAGCTGAGAAAATCAACGCTGACTTCGGCAGCTTCGACAAATTCAAAGAAGAATTTAAGACTGCTGCGACAACTCAGTTCGGTAGCGGCTGGGCTTGGCTGGTTTTAGATAACGGCACTTTGAAAGTTACCAAAACTGCCAACGCCGACACCCCGGTTGCACACGGCCAAACTCCGTTGCTGACTTTGGATGTGTGGGAACACGCTTATTATTTGGATTTCCAAAACCGCCGTCCCGACTACATTACTAATTTCTTGGATAATTTGGCTAACTGGGATTTCGCAGCAGCAAATTTGGCTGCGGCTTAATAGCATCTCAGTTTGAGGACGGACGCGCTCACTACAAACTTAATAGGTTTGCAGCGATCGCGATCGTCCTTCTTGAGATGACTAGACCTCTTGCAAAAATCCTTTCATCAATTGATGGGACGGGCTCTCCGGCCCGTCCCACAAGAGTTATTTTTTATTGTGGGATGGGCCGGAGAGCCCGTCCTAATTATTTTTGCAAGAGGTCTACTGTTAACTTGCGTTTGAGGTGCGCGGTGCAACGCAGGACGCATGGGTAAAAATAGACCCCGAAGCAGATCAAAATACCAAGTAGGGGTTAAAAATTTCAGAAATTGTGTTATAGTGCTATCGGTAACTTTTTTACAAATTTTGTAGTTTCAGTGGCTGTTCGCGCGATGACCTCTTCACCAACCATAGCACCCGTTCGATCGAGTCAAGTTACCCGCAAACCTTATCCCAACTATCGGGTAATAGTCCTCAACGACGATTTCAACACATTTCAGCACGTTGTGGAATGTTTGACTAAATACATTCCAGGGATGACGAGCGATCGAGCTTGGAAACTCGCCAACCAAATCCACAACGAAGGCCAGGCAACCGTCTGGGTTGGCCCGCAAGAGCAAGCAGAACTTTATCATATGCAATTGAGCCGTGCTGGACTGACAATGGCTCCGCTAGAGTCAGCTTGAAAAGCGTGTAGAAGGTCGGAAAGTTCGATTGTTTGTCGGTAATTAATGGGAAATTGATAGGATGTCCGCAGAAACGATCGGAGATTGGCGTTAAGAGGCGATCGTAATTTTCCCAATCATCCCCGCCTCTGTATGTCCGGCTACCGTACACCGAAGGTTGTAGCTTCCCGATTTCATCGGCACAAACACCCATTCTGCCATAGCGCCCGATTTAAGTTCCAGTTCGTGAATAGCTCCTTTAATTTCCACATTACCAGCTTCAACTTTTTGAGTCCAACTCGCATCAGCAAAGTTTTTAGCAGTGAAATAATGTTTCTGCGAACTGGGATTTGTCAGCACTAATTTATAGCGCTTGCCCGATTCAAATTCTAGCAGATTGGGAAAAAACTTAAGTTCCCCAGCTTCGTTACCCAAACTAACAGTAATTTCGGTCACTGGTTGGCGAGACAAATCACCGGCAGCACTAGCAATTGCCGCCGGCACCAAGATTGTGCCCAAACATATAATTAGTCCCAAAATCACCTTGAGAGCTTGTTGTAACCGCTGGCTGCTGTAAAATTCACCTAATTGCAAACCGAGTAAATTGCTCATGGCTGTTCAGACTACTGTTAACTGTTAACTATTAACTGACGACTGACGACTGACGACTGACGACTGACGACTGACTAATGACTGCTGACTAATGACTGCTGACTAATGACTGCTGACTAATGACTAATGACTTAATTCGATCGCCAAGTTTCATCCCAAGGCCCGCCCCCAACCTCCAAACCCGATAAAGAACTTTGAGCCTCTAAGATAATTCTAGAACGCTGCTTGCCATTTTTTTCAACATTTCCCCCCAACAACTCTCGCAGTTGCAAGCGCAATTCCCCGTGCGTCGTATCCCGGCAGCAAAAAGCCATGCCTTTTTCAGTAGGAGTTCGCACATAAGTACCAGGACTGTTTGCAGTGCCAATCAACTCAACTTCAAACTGACTGTTTCTCGCCTGCATTTTCCAGCTTCCCCAAGGTTCAATATTCCAACTAACTTGTGAATTCCAAGGCACAAATTCGTAAAATTTGCCTCGGTAATGCAGACAAATCATTGCTACCGATTCCATCCACCACAGCACGCCCCGCTTGCCGCCACCAGCAGTTAAAGCTAAATCCTTTTCGCCTTGAAAACAATTGCAATTAATCCAAAACCACTTTTGCGGAAAAGCACCGCCCCAGTTTTTTTCGCTGTAAGCGGGAGCATCTTTAAATTCGTAGCGTTGGCCGTTCCAATCAATCCAGCCCGTAGCTAAACCGTGAGCCATTAAAATTTGCCAGCCCGGTTCAAATACGGGCAGAAAAGATAGCATTCCCGCCGTAGATTTCTGGATATCATCTGAGTTACCCCAGCCGTAAACAGGTTGAATTTCGTACTGCCAAAAACAGCGGCTGCCGCTTCCCGGATCGTGCAGATAACCTTGATTCAAAGTAGCAGTAGCTTGATAGCCTTCTTCGACGCTGCTGTCGAATATTTGCGGCTCTAAATATTGCGGTTTAATTTGTAAATCTGTTTTGCCCCAATGTCCGAAACCCAAGCTTTCTCGGTGCGCCCAAAACTTATTTACATCGGGGAAGGTTCGGCACAAATAGCTATCTTTCGGGCCGAGAATTTGAGCTGCACCGCCGCTGTAAGGTTGACCGCCTCTGGGGTCTTCGATGGAATACATGAATGCAAAGGATTGTCCGTGAATCGGTAATGTTATTCGATAGTACCAACCTTCAAAAAAGCGCCTGGAACTGCCGTCCCAGTGGTAGCCGCTGTGGGGAGTTTCAATAGTTTTGAGTTTGGAAAGTGAATTTGACATAAAATGACCAATAGCAGAAAGAAGAGTCATTAGTCAGCAGTCATTAGTTATTAGCTAGCAGTCATTAGTTATTAGCTAGCAGTCATTAGTTATTAGCTAGCAGTCAGTAGTCAGTAGTCAGTAGTCAGTAGTCAGTAGTCAGTAGTCATTAGTCAGAAGTCAGAAGTCAGAAGTCAGAAGTCAGAAGTCAGAAGTCAGAAGTCAGAAGAAAAACAAGAAACTATGCCCAATTCCCAATTCCCAATTCTCAATAACTAAGGACTAAGGACTACTGACTAAGGACTAAGGACTAAGGACTAATGACTAATGACTAATGACTAATCCCATTACCAATATGATAGGTTATTAATTATGTCTTTAGCACTTTGGCGATCGCCCTTAGCTCGTGCCCTCCACCGCAACCGCAGTCTCGCTTTTGCCCGCTACTTGCAACTAGCAACTGTTCGCGCCACCGGGCGTCCGGCCAACCGCACTGTGGTGTTTCGAGGTTTTTTAGGAGATACTAATCAGTTGAAATTTATTACAGATATTCGCAGTGAAAAAACTGAGGAAATTAACCTCTATCCTTGGGGGGAAATTTGCTGGTATTTCCCCAAAACTCGCGAACAATTTCGGATTGCTGGAAAGCTAGTTTTGGTTGGGGCAGATTATGCAGAGGCAGAGTTGTGCTCATCGCGCCGCACAGCTTGGCAGGAGCTTTCTGAGGCTGCTCGATCGCAGTTTGCTTGGCCGCATCCGGGGGAAGACAAAGCGGAGGCTGGTGCTTTTGATTCTGCTTCCCCAGATGCGATCGAGCCGCTGCCTAATTTTTGCTTGCTGTTGTTGGAACCGGAAACGGTGGATTTTTTGGAGTTGCGAGGGGAACCGCAGAACCGATCGCTTTATCGGCGCGACGGGGAGGGAAATTGGTCTGTGCGATCGGTCAATCCGTAAAAAATTAAAAATCAAAAACAGAGACTGGGATTTTTTATTTTGAATTTTTAACTCCTCAGATGCCGCTGCAGTCAAAAAACTCTTCAATTGCTTTATCTTTTAACTGACAAGTGGTGGCAACAGCTAATTGGGGTTTTTCCGCTACAGCTACATTGGTGGTTTGATTTAAAGTTGGGAATGCTGAATCGGAATTGGCAACAGAAGTTAAGGAGACAGATGCTTGAGGAAGCAAACTTTTTACTTGTTGTTCGAGAGACTCGATGCGATCGAGCAATGAGCGAATCACGACGGCTTCGGAATCCGGCAAACTGCCGTGTTCTAGGGGGTTGACGCGCACTCCCGATCGATAGACGATGCGGCCGGGAATCCCTACCACTGTACAATCAGACGGTACGTCCCGGAGTACGACGGAACCGGCGCCGATGCGGACGTTGTTGCCAATTAGCAGATTGCCGAGTACCTTGGCGCCGGCACCGACTACTACATTTTCGCCGACGGTAGGGTGACGTTTGCCGCTTTCCTTGCCTGTGCCGCCAAGGGTGACACCTTGGTAAATTAGGGCAAAATCGCCGATAATCGCTGTTTCGCCGATCACAACCCCCATACCGTGGTCGATGAATACGCTTTTGCCGATCGTTGCCCCCGGGTGAATTTCAATTCCGGTCAAAAAACGAGCAATGTGGGAAATCAAGCGGGGGATGAAGGGAAGTCCCAGCACGTAAAGCCAGTGTGCGAGGCGGTGCAGCACTAAGGCCTGAAGACCGGGGTAACAAAATAAAACTTCCAGCCAGTTGCGAGCGGCAGGGTCGCGATCGAAAATTATACTGAAGTCAGCTCTAAGGGTCTTTAGCACTTTCAGAGTTACCAATTTTGGTTAAACACGCCACTTTCAATTTTACCGGATGGGGGGAGAGTCGGAGAGGGGAGTGGGGGAGTGGGAGATTGGGAGATTGGGAGATTGGGGGAGATTGGGAGTGGGGGAGTGGGAGATTGGGATATTGAGGGAGAATTTGATGATATTTTCTTGCCCCCATCCCACAGCGCCACTGCGTTCTATTCCTGTACTGAGATTGTATAGTTAGACTTGACTCCGGCTTCGAGAGTACCGACCCAAATCCTGTAAGAGCCTGCTTGCCAGTCAGAATCAACAATGCCGGCATCTTTATTCTGACCTGCGTCGTCTCCGCAGCGCACCGCATTACCTGGGCCTTGTACGAGTAAGGTTGTGTCCTTGCCTCTGCTGTTGACTTGGATTGTGAGTTTTGAAAAGTTTTGCTGCAAGACTATGATGTGGTCGGGAGTTGGAGTGGCAAAGCCCAAACATTTGTTTTTGTGGCGATCGGCGTTGGCAATGGCAGATAGAGAGTACGATCCGCCTGTGGAACCTCTCAAAACTGCTGTTGGGGCCCCAAAACCTCGCGATAAAGTTAAAGTGCCGAAATTGGCTGTTTCTGCTAAAACTGGTAGGGCGGCGATCGCGGCGATCGCCGCCAAGATCGCACCGTTTTTGAAATGGGCTCGCTGATTAAACAACATGGCAATACTCCTCGGTCACAACTTAAAATCACAACTCAGAATTTACCCATCACAGCCCCTAGAATCCGAACTCTGGAGGAAGAATAATTTTTTTAAAATTAGTTCAAAACCTCCTGGCTTGTGTTCCTTATTTCTATCAGGACAATGACCTGTGCGATCGCGCTCCGAGTGCCACTCCAATTTCTGCCACAGACGATCGACTCCTATCCGAAATTGTACGGTGTCAAGATGATAAATTTGATACTCTTAGCCTTGCTGTTGGCGATCTGTTCCCTATTGACACAGATTTTGGTATTGTTACCTATGGGTCTATTCGGCTGGCTCCAGTTCCCTAATTGGCTGAGCCCGATCTTGATTTTGCTGGCGATTTCTTGGTGCTTGGGGGATTAGTCAGCAGTCAGCAGTCAGGAGTGATTAGTTATTAGTCAAAAGTTAATTATCGATCGTTCCGCTTCCCCCAACGGTTAATGCCCGATCGTCCTCAATCTGATGATGTATACTTCACAATTGACAATCAGGAATCTAAAATCTAGGATTTGACATCTACCTATAGAATGATGCAACGACAATTTTATTCGATATCAGGATTTCATTCTTCTGACAAAACCCTGGGGGAAACTCCTAAAAAACAAGATCGTCCGATACACCGGGCGCTCGTGTTTATGCTGGTGGCAACCGGTTTGCTCGGCCTGCACGCTAGTCGCCTGGTGGAATTGCAACTGGTACAAGGGAAGCAAAACCGAGAACGAGCCGAAAACAATCGCGTTCGCCTAGTGCCAATGCCGGCGAATCGCGGACACATTATCGATCGCAAAGGCAAGCTGCTAGCGGGAAACAATTTAGCTCGATCGGTATATTTGTGGCCGAAAGAACAAACGCCGGAAGAGTGGAAAGCGACAGCAGAAAAGTTGAGTCCGCTGATCAAAATTCCGAGCAAAGAAATTTTACAAAAATTAAAACAGGTCGATCCTCTATCCTACAGACCGGTGCGGATCAAGCAAGCGATGTCGCCAGAGGTGTTTGTGCCGCTAGCAGAACAGGTGGGACAAATGCGGGGAGTGGAAGTGCGGCCAGAAGCGAACCGCTACTATCCCGAAGGCAGTTTGGCGGCTCACGTTCTCGGATATATTGGCGAAGCTACCGCAGCAGACTTGGAAGCTCACCCGGAATATCCGATGGGGATGATTGTCGGTCAGATGGGCATAGAAGCGAGTTCTAACAAGCAGATTGCGGGAGTTTGGGGCGATCGGCTGATCGAGGTAAATGCTCAAAATCAAGAATTGCGGCTGATGGGAGAGACACCGCCCAAACCCGGCGAGGCGGTGCAGCTAACCATAGACTTGGAAATGCAAAAAGCAGCGGAAACAGCCCTGGGGAACCGCCGGGGGGCAGTAGTTGCCCTGGACGTGAAAACTGGCGCGGTATTAGTTATGGCCAGCCACCCGACTTTTGACCCCAATCTGTTTACGCGAAAAATCAGTAAGGATGACTGGGCAACTCTTCAAGACCAGGAAAATTCATTTTTGAATCGGGCCATGCAAGGCTATCCCCCCGGCAGCACTTTTAAAATTGTGACTTCCGTCGCGGGCATGGAGTCGGGCAAGTTTTCGCCGGACTCAATTCTCGGTACTTCGTCTTACATTACTGTGGGGGGAATTGATTTTAACGAACACAGCGGCGGTTACGGCTACATAGGCTTTCGGGATGCCTTGGCTTTCAGCAGCAATACGTTTTTTTATCAAGTGGGGATGAGTACGGGGCCGGAGCAAATTTCTAAGTGGGGACACCGCTTGGGAATTGGCAAGGATACGAATTTAAACCTTTTGGGGCTAAGCGGCGGCGATCACGGTCAAATCCCGACGCCGGATGACAAGGAGAAAATTTATAAAGAACCTTGGTATGCGGGTGATACGGTAACGATGGCGATCGGTCAGGGGTTGGTGTTGGTGACTCCTTTGGAGGAGGCGGTGATGGTGAGTTCGATCGCTAACGGCGGCTATCGGGTGAAGCCCCATCTTTTGACTTCTATGACTGGCAAACCCCAGACTAAATCGGTATATACGGGGATGAAACCTTCGACGATTCAGGTGATTAAGGAGGGGCTGATCGCGGTGGTTGCCGAGGGTACTGGACAGGGGATGAATGACGGTACGATTCCGATGACGGCGGGCAAAACAGGGACTTCGGAGGTCATCGGACAGCAGGATCACTCTTTGTATGTGGCCTTCGGGCCTGCTGACAAGCCGGAAATTGCGATCGCCGTGGTTGTGGAAAATGGCGGTTTTGGTTCTGTTGCCGCGGCCCCGATCGCCAAAGAGGTGTTTCAAGCTTATTTTCTGAAATCTAAAAAGCCAAATTAGTCATTAGTCATCAGTCATTAGTCATTAGTCATTAGTCCTTAGTTATTGGGAATTGGTTGTTGGTTATTGGTTGTTGGTTAGTGCGAGCGTCCCGCTCGCGATCCGATCGCGAGCGGGACGCTCGCACTGCACAATAATTATCAGCGATTACCCCGACATGATATTACCAATTACCCATTCCCGATTCCCGATTACCAAAAACCAAAAACCAAAAACTAATGACTACTGACTGCTGACTACTGACTAATTCAGCCGCATAAATATTGTAGCTTTACGAATTCCTGTGACTTCTCCGGTACTGGTGACGCTGAGCGATCGCAAGTGATCGAAAAATGGTCTCGCTGAAAGTTCAATTAACCTCAACAGCGGGATTTGTTTTTCCCAAATTGCCCTGCTGGAGGGCCAGTCTAAATAAAAATAGCCGTCGTTAGATGGCGGTAGCGGTTCGATGCTGGTCTGAAAGTCTTGATTTGCCACCAAAGAGCCTGTTGCGACTGCTTTGAGTGCTGCGTCCATTGCTTCTACTGAAGTGGTGAAAATTTCGTATTTGCCGACCGTGGCTCGGACTCCTTTTGCCTCGGTTTCGATCGCACTTTTTCTATTATTTTCTGTACCAGAATTCTGGTTCGTTGTCAACTGCGTCCAAGCGGTAATTTTCTGGTTTCTGAGAGTGAAGCTGCCGATGCTGTATTCTTTGCTGCGGGCAATTTCATCGAGTTTGTCGATCGCCTGTTGGGAATCGGGAGAGGTTTCGGCGGCAAAAATCCAGTCAGCACGATTTGACGAATTCGGAAGCACTGCTAAAGCGTATTCTCCTTGTACCCAGTTAAATATATCCTGCGGCAGGTTGACTCCCCAACCTTTCTGAATATCTGCGATCGCGCGATCGACTAATTTTGAGACTTCTGCATTGCTGGACACCGCCGATGACAAATCACCCCAAAAATTCCTTAAATCGGTGCTGGCGACGGCGAAAGGACTGGCTGATGGAATGTACTGCAAGGCTTTCACCGGTTCGGAGAGTGTTGGAGAAGCTGTGTTTTCTCGCGATGTCACTAAAGCAGTTTGAGCCAGCAATCCCCGTCGGTTGACTCCGACAGCAACTGCGAGGGAATTAAGAGAAACTTGGGGATTTTGCTCGGTTGATGACTGCGGAAGATTCACAAAGGCTAAAGCGATTCTGCCTTGATTTAACTGCTGTAAAGCTTTTTGATATTCCGGGGTATTGTTGAGATTTAGGTTGGCTGCTTCAAGGTTATTAATTGCATCTCGAATCACATTCGGACTGTTGGCAAATAAAACAAAACTGGGGTTATTTGCGGAATTTGAACTGCCGGTGGCCGCTGTTGCGAAGCTGTGCGGCAAAGTTGAATTCTGCCGAAAAAGCGGGTTGAATGGCGAAATCGGAGAAGTTTTTTTGTTAGCTATTGGTACTTGTTTATAATTAATCTTGACAGCTTTATATAATTCAGACTGCACTGTTTTATCGACACGAGATTGTTTTTGCCAGTAGGAGTCTAGAAATTTTTGGCTGCGATCGGCATCTTGGGAAGAAACGGCCAGCAAAAACCCGGTTTGTTTGCCGTTTTTGCTGTCGCCATCGAAATCTGGCGTTGTGACGGCGAGGGTAATTTCGTCACCTATCCAAGGTTGGATATCTCGACTGTAATCGAGGCCTGTATTGGCGAGGATACTTTTTTTGATTTGCTCAAATTCAGCGTGCGATCGACTTCTTTCTTCGGGAGACGCAAAAACTTGCCGCAATGCTTCGAGGCGATCGGGATTTACCAGCATTGAAGCTAACAAAGGTGCTTGTTTCGAGACAAACACAGCCGCAGCCGGAGTAGTTGTCGGCCCGCCGTTGAGTAAATTCAGGGGAGTTTGAGTTGTCAGCCAGTAAAAACCGCCTGCACTCAAGCCTAAGAGTGCCAAGACGCCAGCAATAAGGAAAGAAAAGAACGATCGCAACTTCATCGGCAAAGCAAAAATTACCACAGTCTATTATTATACACCCAGAACCCAGACTTTTTTGAGAAGTCGGGTTTATCGCCACCTTGTTAATTTTCAAGTCGCTCGATCGGGCAATCTAGCTATCAGATTTGCCAGGGATAGTTGAGGCAATTCTGACAGCAGTAATGATAAGTTTTCTGGGGACAATGCGAGCAAATTGGGGATGAGATTAACCGGGAGTTCTGCTAATTGTCCCGATTCACTGAAGCGGTTGTTTAAAACACTTTCCGCTAGCAAATTTTGGACTTGTTGGCGATTGGTTTGTGCGATCGGCAGCGTAGACAATTGCACTAACAACATGGTAAACTCGGGAGTAGGCAGAGCCGATATCGGGCGCACAAAAGTGAGATTTACGGGGTCTAACTCCCCAAATCTGACCTGCAAGAAATTCTCTAAAATCAACCGCTGTCCTTGTTCTCTTCCTTGTTCGATACCTTGTTCTCTTCCTTGCTCAAGACCTTGTACAAGACCTTGTACAAGACCTCGTTCAAGACCTTGTAGTCGTGCTTCTTCTAAATGTTGTTGAAAAAGGGGTACGATCGCCATAACTAACTCCTGATCTTCATCATCCCCTGCGGGATTAGTTGGTGTATTCGCTTGCAAATTTTCCTGCAAGGTGTAAAGTAATTGTAGCGCATTAGCTCGAATTGAAGCATCAATAGGAAATGCAGTTAATTCCGCGATCGCCCCTTGCTGCACCCGACCCCTACCCAGCATCCGCAACCACATCGTCTCTGGAACCCTCGGTAGTTGGTGAATGGCGATTAACCCAACTCTCCAAACCTCAGATAAAAAATAAACTCCCCTCCCCCAGCCCTCAGACTCTTCAGGAGTCCGAAAACCAAAACTGCTTAATAAAGCCTCCGAAGCAGTGGGAGTGAGAATCCACAACATCGGTAATTGTCTTTCCTCAAAACGTTGATCTTGTCGATTAGCGCGCCGCCCCAGTTCTGCCCTACTATTTAATAACTTAACGACACAGCTAAAAATTCCCTCAGCAGTCACAGGATTGCGAAACGGTTCAATTATCGCCGCCGTTGCAGCCATTTTACCTAACAAACCCAAACTTTGGACATATTCGCCCTCAAAAGAAGTTGGTTGAAACCAAACATCAATTTCTCTAACTTCAGCAGTGACGTTTTTGCTCGTTTCTACTTCTCCAAGAGGCGACAATAACTCTTGCAGGTATTCTTTTGCAAACTGATCGTGGGGAAACTTAGTCATCCGATTTTAGATTTTAGATTTTAGATTTTAGATTTTAGATTTTAGATTTTAGAAGCAGGTTGTCTACCACGGCACTCCTCGCGCATCGGAAAAATCTGCATCGAGAATCGCCCCCGGATCGAATACAGCATCAGTCAAATCAGCTTTTCTAAACGAAGTTACCGACAATTTTTCTATTTCCTCAACAGCTATAAAAAAGCCGATCGCAGTTAAGCCAAGAATTACCCCAGAAACCAAAAATAAGACAATTCCCCTAATGGTATCCCCGCCAAAAAATGTCACAATACCGCTAGCCCCGATCGCAGCAGCAGCCCCAGCCACAGCCCCCGCCACAATTCCCGCCTCGCCCCGAGTCGCAGCAATCGCCGTAGCAGCCGTTCCGGCCACCGCCACAGCCCCCGCATCCGCCCCGCCAATCAGTCCAGTCAAAGCCCCAGCCGCCGTCACTGTCACCGCCGTTACCCCAGCCCTAGCAATCAAATTTCTCACCCGCCTGCGGCTTTGTCCGGTTCTGACACCCTGAAAATTTGCCCCCCTCAAAATCGCCCCGGTGAAATTGCAGCCTCGAATGTCGCAACCGCTGAAATTCGCCCCAGACAAGTCAAGCCCTTTAAAAGAACGGTTCCGCAAGTTTTGGTTAGCAAAATTGAGATTTCGAGGTTGAGTCATTCGATTTTAGATTTTAGATTTTAGATTTTAGATTAACCAACGCATTGCGCCTGGGATTTTAGATTTTAGATTGTAGATTGTAGATTAACCAAGCACAGGGCATTTAGAATTAAGCCTGTGGTTTATAACGAGTTTCCATGTCTCCCATCTCCGAATCCCCATTTTCCCCCGAACAAATTGCCGGTGAAAGACTCACACCTGAAGAATATGAAGAAATCGTTCAGCGTCTAGGTCGCCATCCCAATAAAGCTGAATTGGGAATGTTCGGCGTCATGTGGAGCGAACACTGCTGTTACAAAAATTCGCGGCCGCTATTAAAACAGTTTCCCACAGAGGGCGATCGAATTCTCGTCGGGCCCGGAGAAAATGCCGGCGTCGTAGACTTGGGAGAAGGCTTGCAACTCGCCTTCAAAATTGAATCGCACAACCACCCGTCAGCAGTCGAACCCTTCCAAGGTGCAGCAACCGGTGTCGGCGGGATTCTCCGCGATATCTTCACAATGGGTGCTCGCCCGATCGCACTTTTAAATTCCCTGCGTTTTGGCAACTTAGACGATGCGAAAACTCAGAGATTGTTCAAAGGCGTAGTATCGGGAATTTCTCATTATGGAAATTGCATCGGAGTGCCCACAGTTGGCGGCGAAGTTTACTTCGATCCTGCTTATTCCGGCAACCCATTAGTTAACGTCATGGCCTTGGGTTTAATGGAAACTCAAGAAATCGTCAAATCCGGGGCATCTGGAATCGGAAATCCCGTGCTTTACGTCGGTTCAACTACCGGGCGAGATGGCATGGGAGGAGCAAGTTTTGCCAGTGCAGAATTGACCGACAAATCAATGGACGATCGCCCCGCAGTCCAAGTAGGAGATCCATTTTTAGAAAAATCCTTAATAGAAGCTTGTTTAGCAGCGTTCAAAACCGGTGCAGTTGTCGCCGCCCAAGATATGGGTGCGGCCGGAATCACCTGTTCGACATCAGAAATGGCAGCCAAAGGTGGAGTTGGCATTGAATTCGATCTAGACAAAGTTCCCGTGCGAGAAAGCGGTATGGTTCCCTACGAATACCTGCTTTCAGAATCCCAAGAACGGATGTTGTTTGTTGCCCAAAAAGGACGGGAACAGGAATTAATCGATATTTTCCACCGCTGGGGATTGCAGGCCGTAGTCGCGGGTACAGTGATTGAAGAGCCGATCGTCCGCATTCTATTTAAAGGCGAAATCGCTGCCGAAATTACCGCGACTGCTTTAGCAGATAATACGCCAATTTATCACCGAGAACTGTTGACAGAACCGCCAGAATATGCTAAAAAAGCTTGGGCGTGGACGGCAGATTCGCTGCCACAATCTACAGTTACAGGTATCGAAATTAACGGCAATTTTCAAACTTGGAATCAGATTTTGCTGACGCTTTTAGATACTCCCACCATCGCTTCTAAACGCTGGGTTTATCGCCAATACGACCATCAAGTGCAAAACAATACTGTTGTTTTACCGGGAGGCGCTGATGCTGCGGTTGTCAGATTGCGTCCGCTAGAACCTTGCCAATCTTCCCTTGCTGAAGGACTAGAAGTACACCCCTTTGCTAAGGGGGATCTGCAGAGAGAAAATGCTGTTTCTCTAGCTTCCGAAATCAAACAGGAAGAAGAGGTAATTCCTCTATTTAAAAAGGCACAAGGTAGGGAAACTCCAAAAGTTTCTCCCCCCCTTAGCAAGAAGCAAGCGCCCCTGGGGATGATTCCCGGAGTTGCTGCAACGGTTGATTGCAATTCTCGTTATGTTTATCTCGATCCTTATGAAGGTGCAAAAGCAGTCGTAGCGGAAGCAGCGAGAAATTTAAGTTGTGTGGGTGCTGAACCTCTCGCAGTTACGGATAATTTGAATTTTGGCAGTCCCGAAAAGCCGATCGGATATTGGCAGTTAGCGTCAGCTTGTCGCGGGATTGCTGATGCTTGTCGGGAGTTGGGAACGCCTGTGACTGGCGGCAATGTTTCTCTTTACAATGAAACGGTTGATGCTGAGGGAAATCCTCAACCAATTTATCCAACTCCGGTAATCGGAATGGTGGGGTTGATTCCAGATTTGACGAAGATTTGCGGTCAAGGTTGGCTAAAGAAAGGTGATTTAATTTATCTGTTGGGAATTGGGGATGCAAAGGAAGCAGAAAAGTCTCAAGATTCTGAACTTACCTTTTTTCAATTTGCCAATTCTGAACTCAAAACAGAAAAGCCAAAACATCCTGCTTTTGCTACTCTCGGAGGTTCGGAATATTTAGCGGCAATTCACGGGATTGTAGCGGGGAAACCGCCAAGGATAGATTTTGAGTTAGAAAGAAAAGTGCAATCGGTTTGCCGCGATGGAATTCGGCAAGGTTGGGTAGGTTCTGCCCATGATTGTGCTGAGGGTGGAATTGCGATCGCCCTGGCTGAATGTTGTATTTCTGGTAAACTGGGTGCGGAAATTCATCTCAGTTTCAATTCGGCAAAGGTCGGCCGCTGGGATGAAATTTTGTTTGGTGAAATGGGCAACTGCATTGTAGTTTCAGTCGCCCCAAAAAATCAAGGAATTTGGGAAGCTTACCTGCAAGAACATTTAGCGAAAATGTGGCATAAAATCGGTTTAGTTGGGTGTGCTGAATCACCTTTGCGGGTGCTGAGTGCTGACAATCAAGCGTTAATTAAGGTTGGGATGGGTGAGATGGGCGATCGGTTCTATAATGCGATCGAGCGTCGGATTGGATCAGTCTGACAACCTGAAGTTTCGATACCCCTAAATCCTCCTTAAAAACGGGGAATTTGAATACTCTAGCCCCCCCTGATTAAGGGGGGCTAGGCAGGGCGGATTAATTGTGCCCGGATGATTGTACAATAAAACGGGCGATCGGAACCGACCCGCGAGTTCAGACTATCCTGACTCTGTGCATAGCGTAATGAATTTAATTGAAGCTATTATTGCAGTACCTTTTTGCACCGAAAGCCACGAGGAATTAGACATCATTTATGGCTGATACTGACGATAATTTTATTGGGCAGTTGTACGGGATATTGGGGGTATAAAACCTTGGTGGATTTTACCAAAAATCATCGCGCAACTCTCATAAAACTGTTCGACCTTCCATCAGATATTTGCTTCCCATCCCACTCTACTTTTAGAAACATAATTCACTCATTAGATTTTGAGATATAGCGGTTCTCAGAAAGATTCGCGGACGTTGTTGGGCTTGGGCCCTCAAGCGTCTGGGTGGTTATGTAAGCTGTCAGTCATAAGCTGTTCTGTATTTAAATTGTCTGTCAAAAAACAATTAAACTCTTGTGGGGTGGGCGTCTCGCCCGCCCTGAATATACAATTTAAATGCGCGACAGCTTACCTCATCTTTTTGAGAAAGGCTATAATTGCCGTCCTTTTTAATAGATGGGCGCAACAGAACTTACCGCTCGCACGCCTGAGAATTGATGGCAATTGATGGTAAAAGCATTAAAAACACCTCGGTAAGTGGAAATAGCTCTTACCAAAACTTTGCGAGCATGGTTTCGGTCTACAGTCACGCTCGCGGCTGGGTTGTCCGACATAAAGTCATGGAAAATCAACACAGGAGTGAAATTGAAATTGTGGAAGAACTCATTAGAGAACTCTCTGGTTGTCAGATAGTAATTGAGCGCGGATGCACTGCATTGTCAAAAAAAAACGCTGGCCTTAATTATTGATGGTGGTAATGACTGCATAATTACCACCCTTAAAAAATCAATCAAGTTTGTTTAAGGCAGCCCAAGAATTAGTCAAATCGACAAATGCGAGCGACTCCCTTCAAGCATCAGAAAAGTTACATGGACGTACCACAACTCGCAGTACCACAATTTACGCCATACCGGCTCAATTATTACCTCTGTGGGCGGGTGCCAAATACATAATTGCGATCGTCAGAACTGGCCTGCGATCGCCCGCAACCAAGCTCGATCGCCTATCATTGAAATAACCCGCTTGCAGCAGCGCATCAGGAGAACAGTCAAATGTCAGATCCGATTACCTTGGGGTTGCTTTTCACAGTCGCTTGGCAAGGCATTTTGGGAAGTCAAGTCAATGATGCACTCAATCATGCTTGTTTGAAGGGGATAAATAAATTATCACAAAACGGAAAAATTGTCAATCACGATTTAGAAAAAGCGCTGAAAACTTCTTTCTTGAAAGCTCAGCAACAAATCGCCTCAGAATGCAAACAGGAAATCGATCCGAAAAATACGGCTAACCGAGAGAGTTTTGCTTATTCGCTGCAAGACAGGCGGCGGGATTTTGATTGGTTGAAACGAAAGCTCGAAAAGCTCAAATTAGAATTAGAACAAGTCGATAAAGAAACAGTCCCGTCAGGGATTCCCATTACAGGATTAGATGAAATAGAATTGCTGCTGACTTCCGCAGATGAGTTAAAGCAGAATCAGGTTGAAGAAGTCAAGCAAAAATTGCTGGAAATTGCCCTAGAAAATTGCGATGTCGCACCCTACAAAACTAAGTTAGAGCAAGAATTGTTTGCCTTGGTATCTGCATACTTTGCTCAGGAAATCAAGGACAATGACAAAGTTTTTCAAATTTTTACCGGGCAGAGTTTAACGCGGATCGATCGCAGAACCCAAGAGATGTATGCTTGGCTTGAGGAGATAGTTGAAAAAAGCCGGATTGTTTACGTGCCGATTGATTGGCAAGCTATTTGCCAGCAGATATTAGACGAGAAAGAACAGCAGCGACTTAGTAGCGATCGGCTAACTTTTGGCAACCATCAAATAGATGATGTTTACGTGCCGCTGGGATTGGTGGAACGGCATAAAGTGACTGAGAAGCGCGAGGATGTTGGGGCTGAAGAAGGTTCGGATTTGTATCGAGAAAAAGAAGTTACTCAGACATTTGAACATAGCGAGTTTCTTGAGCAAGTTATCCAGCAAGGAAGTAGCCCTAAAAGCGATGGGAAGCGGTTAGGAATTATTGGGGAACCGGGGGCGGGGAAAACAACGCTGTTGCGGCAGATTGCGAATTGGGTAGCGGCGGGCATTTCCGAGGCTATGGTAATTTGGGTATCCTTGGCAGATTTGCAGGGGAAGGAATTAGAATCCTATTTATTTGATAATTGGCTGCTGGCGGCTATTAAGAGAATTGCGAAGGCTGAGGCGACTGCGGAAATTAAGGATGATTTTTTAGCACAGTTTAATGCTGAGCGCGTATGGTTGGTGTTGGATGGGGCGGATGAGATGGCGGTGGGGGATGGCAATCCTTTGGCGGAAATTCAGCGGCAAATTAGAACGGGCGGCTGCATTCACAAGGCGCGAATTGTGCTAAGTTGTCGGCAGAATGTTTGGGATGCGATCGGCTCTGCGTTGGATACTTTTGATACTTATCGCACTCTGGAATTTTCCTATCCCGAACAAGTGGAATTGTTCATTGATAAATGGTTTGGAACCCCCCCTAACCCCCCCTTGGTAAGGGGGGGGACAAGAGATGATGGGGAGCAGACAAGAGAAGATGAAACTCTTGCTCCCCCCTTAGCAAGGGGGGCTGGGGGGGTTCTTTCTCAACAGCTAGGGGAAGCATTAGATGAAACTCTTGCTCCCCCCTTAGCAAGGGGGGCTGGGGGGGTGCTTTCTCAACAGCTACGGGAAGCATTAGCAGCATCGGGAAAAGAGCGAATTCGAGATTTAGTGAAAAATCCCCTGAGATGTTCGCTATTGTGCGGCACTTGGCAGTCGTTGGATGGGGATTTGCCGGATACTAAGGCTAAGCTTTATCAGCGGTTTGTGACAACTTTGTATCAGTGGAAAAAACCGCGCCTGAATTGGATTCAGCAGCAGGAATTGAATGCGGCTTTGGGGAAATTGGCACTTTCAGGGATGTTAAATGAAACGTCGCGGTTTCAGTTGCCCGAAAGTGTGGGATATCGGGTGATGGGTGCATCGCAGTTTGAGTTGGCTTGTCGTTTGGGTTGGCTGAATTTAGTGGCGAGGGATGGGGAGACGCTGGAAGGGATTTATGCTTTTTACCATCCGACGTTTCAGGAATATTTTGCGGCGTTGGCGGTTGAGGATTGGCACTTTTTCTTGAATCATATTCCTAAGAATCCGCAACATCCTGATGCTCGATACCGCATTTTTGAGAAGCAGTGGAAAGAGGTGATTTTGCTGTGGTTGGGGCGTGAGGATGTAGGGAAGGAGGAGAAGGAAGGGTTTATTAAGGCGTTGGTTAAGTTTAAGGTTGGGTGGGATAAATTTTATGGATATCGGGCATATTTTCTAGCGGCTGCGGGGATTGCTGAGTTTAAAGATTGTAGTCTTGCTGATGAGATTGTGTCGCAGATTGTTATTTGGGGATTTGGTTATTTTAATAAGCAAAAACAGGATTGGCGGACATTTCTCGATCCAATTGTCGATAGAGCAAGGGAAGTTCTGAAAGAAACCGATCGCAAAAGGGCTATCTCCGCTTTAGTCGAGTTAATCCGCAATTCATGTGATGAATATACCCGGAGGGAAGCGACAAGAAGTTTGGGGGAAATCGGCAAAAATTGCCCAGACACGATCGCCACTTTAGTGGAATTAATCAATACTTCTCAGGATGAAGTTACTCGGTGGCAAGCGGCAGATATCTTGGGTAGAATTGATAAAGATAGCCCAGTAGCGATCTCCGCTTTAGCAGAGTTAATTCACACTTCAGTTGAGAAAAACACCTGGAAGCGAGCGGTATATAGCTTGGGGACAATAGGCAAAGATAGCCCAGAAGCGATCGCCGCTTTAGTCGAACTAATCCGCAATTCAGTTGAGAACGGTTTCTACCCGGTTTTCGGGTGGTATAACGTACCTACCTGTATAATAGTGGCATATAGCTTAGTGAAAATAGGCAAAAATAATCCAGTTGCGATCGCCGCTTTAGTCGAGTTAATTCGCACTTCAGATCATAAAGTTACTCAATGCTTCGCGGCAGAAATTTTAGGTAAGATAGACAACGATAACCCGGTAGCGATCGAAACTTTATTGGATTCAATCCGCAACTACCGTCCGAAAGATAATCGTTATCAAGCGGCAGAAAGATTAGCAACAATTGGCAAAAACAACCCTGTTGCGATCGCTGATTTAGTCGAGTTAATCAGCACTTCCCGCAATCAAGTTACCCGGTGGCGAGCCGCAGAATGTTTGGGGAAAATAGACAAAGGTAACACAGTAGCGATTTTAGCTTTAGGCGATTTAATCCGCAATTCAAACAATAAAATAACCCAGTCATCAGCAGCAGCAAGTTTAAACAAAATAGGCAAAAATAGCCCAGAAGCAATTTCCATTTTAGTCGATTTCATCCGCAATTCTGCTGATGAATTTACTCGGCGTTTAGCTGCAGTAAGCTTGGGGGAAATCGGTAAAGATAGCCCAGAAGCAATCTCCGCTTTAGTCGATTTAATCGCTAATTCTCAGAATGAAGAGACTCGACGGCAAGTCGCAGAAAGCTTGGGAAAAATCGGCAAAGATAGCCCAGAAGCAATCTCCGCTTTAGTCGAGTTAATCCGTACTTCTGAGAATGAATTTACTCGGCGGCAAGCGGCAGCAAGTTTAGGTAAAATAGGTAAAGATAGCCCAGAAGCAATCTCCGTTTTAGTCGAGTTAATCCGTACTTCTCAGAATGAAAGTACCCGCTGGCGAGCTGCAAATAGTCTAGGGAAAACAGGCAAAGAGCAGCAACTTGCGATTTCTACTTTAGTCAAGTTAATCGGTACTTGTCACGACGATTCTTTTGTAGAGAGCAATAGTTTATGGACAATAGGCAAAGATCACTCAGTGGCCATATTCGGTTTAGTCGAGTTAATCCGCAATTCTGGTGATGAATATACCCGGAGGAGCGCGGCATTAATGTTAGGGGCAATAGGGAAAGATTACCCCGAAGTTATTTCCGCTTTACAGGAGTTAATCCGCAATTCACGGGAACTCGATACCCGGTGTGTAGCGGCATATAGCTTAGGGGAAATAGACATAGGTAACTCAGTGGCGATCGCCACCTTAGTAGAGTTAATCCGCAAGTCACGTCATGAAGATACCATGTATGACCCAGCAGATTGCTTAGGGAAAATTATGACAGGTAAACATTTCGCTACCGCAGTTTCAGGTTTAAAAAAATGCCTAACTTCGGAAATATACAAAAATGATTTTGGTCGGAATGAAAGATGTCACGAAGTCATCTGGGAGTGTGCCGAAAATATGACTTACCCAGAATTTTATCAAGCATGGCACGCTTAACCCACCGCTGGAATTGCCGTTAACAGGTTTTCCGCGAAATCAAGAGGACTTGCGGAATGCGGTGCAGAATTAGATTGGGGCAAGGGGATAAGTCGCAGATCCAGGGGTCGGACTTAGCCCTCGCCGTTTCCCTACAGGTATTACAAAAACGCGCGATCGACCAAAAGCAGATGCGAACAAATCCTTTAACCTACAATACTATTTCTAGAGATGCCATCACCGAGCCTCCGAAAGACTCCCCCAAACCATGCCCAAGCCAAAAAAGACCCCCGCCAAAACCTACACTGAAATCAACCTCAGCGATCCTCAATATTATTTCAACCGAGAACAAAGCTGGCTAGAATTCAACAACCGCGTGCTCCACGAAGCCCTCGACCCCCGCACGCCCCTCCTAGAAAGGCTCAAATTTCTCGCTATTTTTAGCTCCAACCTAGACGAATATTTTATGGTGCGCGTAGGCGCCCTCAAACAACAAGTACACGCAAAAGTCAGCAAATTGACCTCCGACGGCAGCACGCCTCAACAACAGCTAGATGCCCTTAACAAGCGGCTTTTGCCGATGGTTTCTCAGCAACACGCCTATTTTGAGCAAACCCTGCGGCCGAAACTAGCAGCAAGCGGCATCTACATTCTCGACTACATTGACCTCAATCAAGAACAGCGCAATTACTTGCACCGCTACTTCAAAGAACAAGTGTTTCCCGTACTCACTCCCCTAGCAGTTGACCCCAGCCACCCATTCCCCTACCTTTCCAATCTCAGCCTCAATTTAGCAGTAGTAGTCAGAGACCCCGACACGCGGGAAGAATTGTTTGCCCGCGTCAAAGTACCGCAGGTGTTGCCCAGGTTTTTGCCTTTGCCGGGGGATTTGCAGTGGCAGCAGAGGGGCAAGTCTCCTGTTTGGACTGGCGTGCCTCTAGAACAGGTGATTGCCCACAATTTAGAAGCTTTGTTTCCGGGGATGGACATTCAGGAATATCACCCGTTCCGCATTACTCGCAATTCCGATTTGACCGTGGAGGAAGATGAGGCAGAGGATTTGCTGCTGGCTATAGAACAGGAACTCCGCAAGCGCCGGTTTGGAGGTTCTGCCGTGCGGATGGAAATTCAAGCGATTATGCCGCCTGCGCTGCGAGATATGCTTATAGACGAGTTGGATCTCGGCGAGCAAGATGTTTACGTCGTAGAGGGGCTGCTAGGCCTCAAGGATTTGATGTCTTTTGTGGGGCTGCCGGTGCCAGAACTCAAAGATCCGGCTTGGACTCCGGTGGTGCCGCCTCGTTTGCGGAACTCGGAATCGCCAATGATTTTAGGCAAATTGATGTTGGATGCTGAGGATGGTGAGGATATTTTCACGGCCATCCGCCAGGGGGATTTGATGCTGCACCATCCTTATCACTCGTTTGCCGCGACTGTGCAGCGGTTTATTACTGAGGCGGCGCACGATCGCTCTGTGTTAGCGATTAAGATGACTTTATACCGCACTTCTGGCGATTCGCCGATCGTCAGCGCCTTAATTCAAGCAGCGGAAAACGGCAAGCAGGTAGCCGTTTTAGTAGAGCTTAAAGCTAGGTTTGACGAAGAAAATAATATTAATTGGGCTCGCAAGTTAGAACAAGCTGGAGTCCACGTAGTTTACGGTTTGGTGGGACTCAAAACCCACACCAAGATTGTGATGGTAGTGCGCCGCGAGGACGATTACATCCGCCGCTACGTCCACATCGGCACCGGCAATTACAATCCCAAAACAGCCGGATTGTATACCGATGTGGGTTTGTTGAGTTGTCGCGAGGATTTGGGTTCGGATTTGACGGATTTGTTTAATTATTTGACTGGTTATTCGCGGCAGGTATCTTATCGCAAATTGTTGGTGGCACCTGTCAATATGCGCGATCGATTTTTAGCTTTAATCCGCCGCGAGGTCGAATTCTGCCGCTTGCAAGCCGAAGGCGGCACCGGTAGCTGCGGGCGCATTGTCGCTAAAATGAACGCTTTAGTTGACCCTCAAATCATTGTTGCTTTGTACGAAGCTTCGCAAGCGGGAGTTAAAATTGATTTGATTATCCGGGGGATTTGCTGTTTGCGTCCCGGCGTTGAGGGTGTTAGCGAAAATATCAGAGTTATCAGTATTATCGGCCGCTTTTTAGAGCATTCTCGGATGTTTTATTTTTTCAACGGTGGCGACGAAGAGGTGTATATTGGTTCTGCTGACTGGATGCAGCGCAATCTCACACGCCGGGTTGAGGCGATCGTTCAGGTGGAAGACCCGACAATTGCCAAGGAGTTGCAAGAAATTTTGGGGGTAATGCTGGCTGACAACCGCCAAGCTTGGGATTTGCAGCCGGGAGGACACTACTCTCAGCGGCGGCCGCCTGCTAATTGCCCGGAGGTGAGCTCTCAGCAAATTTTGATGGATATGGTTATGAATTAGTCAGTAGTCATTAGTCAGTAGTCATTAGTTATTAGTCATTGGGAGCATCTCAGTTTTGCAAAAAGCATTTTTTTTATTATAGTGCGAGCTTAAGAGCTCGCGTATTCTACAAATCGCGAGCTCTTAAGCTCGCACTATAAATGCAAAACTGAGATGCTCCCAAGTCATTAGTCATTAGTCAGCAGTCTAATTTGCAGTTAGCAGTTGTCGGTTCTTGTTAGCTATTAAGCTGTACTGCATTTAATTTTTACTTTTTGGGCGGGCTCTCCGGCCCGCCCCACAAGATTTTTAGTAACATAACTATCCAAATTAAATGCCCGACAACTAATGACCACTAACCACTGACTAATGACCACTGACTGATGACTACTGACTACTGACTAATGACTAATGACTGCTTAACTGTTAAAAGTCCGCTTGAATTCTTCTAAGAGATCGTCAATTTCTTCGATCGCCTGACTCACATCTATTCTCAGGGCTCCCAAGTCCGATCGATCTAACAGCCGCACGAGGGATTCCCGCTTGCTCTCGATCTGTGCTACGCGCTCTTTGATTGTCTGTGCATCCATGATTTTTTGCCTTTGCTACTATTAACAAAAATATTTGACATTCCCCCCTGCAAACAGACGGGGATTCTTAATTCACCGACGTACCTTTCTGGGCAAATCCTTCACTGTTTTTATATTGGAGGTGATGAACGTGCTCAGGGTTTTTTGGTCTGTGTTATAGTTTGATTGTACATCAAAACTTCAGCAAAACTTCAGCAAAATTTCAGCGCAAAAAAGGCGGACGTTTGCTATCTGCGGGTTTATTTTTCATCATTCCAGCTAAAAATCGCTTCAGGGCCTTCTCCCGGTTTTTCATAAAAGCAGCCCAAAATCCTGGTTGATATTCATCCATTGTCTTGGCTAGGGCCCAGACATCGATCGCTAAGATATTATAAAGCCTTTCATCTTCGCGTTTGAGCGAGTTAATCTGCTCTAGAACCGACTTGTTTGCTCCAGCAGTTTGTTTGTCTTCGTCTTTAATCATGTCCGAAAAATGGTTGAAAGGGCAAGAGTGTCGATCGCGACATCAACTCTCTATACTTTGATGATACTGCCGATCTCGATTGCCTTCTGGAACCAACGCCGCGCAATTAACACGGATCTTAACCGATGGCGCGCCCGGGCGAGTCCGGCCGGATAAGTTTCTGAAGTTAGACACAAGACTGTGGATGCACACCGCTCCCGCGCTCATAGATACTAGCAGTTTTTGCAGGTCTTTTGGCCAAAAAACTAAATTTATTCAAGACTTTTTGACAGATAATAATTAAAGTATATTATTTCTGTCCGACTACTTACCTCACTGATATGTTACGTAAAATTTCTTTAGCAAACCTAGCCTTAGTTGTTGGCGGTATTATAGCAGCAGTCGGGTTCGGAGCCTACTTCACAGACAGACCTACCCTAAACCTAGCCGGTTTTTTTTATGGAATTCCGCTGTTGCTGGGAGGTTTGGCCCTGAAAGCGGCTGAACTCGAACCCGTGGAGTTCACCGAACCGACTTCTGGCGAAGTTCTCCTCCTGCGAGAAAGTCAGGCTACCGATACTCAAAACCAAGTCCGCAAAGATATCACCCGATTTCGCTACGGCCAACCCGCGCACTTAGATGATGCTTTGGAGCGCTTGGGCCTGGCCCCAACAGACGAGGAACGGCCCCTCCTGCAAGGGTTGCGGGAAGTTGATGTTGATGGTGCTTATGGGTTAATTTTAGAGTTTTATTCGCCGCTGATCCCGATCGAAGTCTGGGAAGAAAAACAACAAAAAATAGCTGCTTTTTTTGGCCCTGGTTTGCGCGCACAAGTGAGTCAAAAGGCTGATGACAAAATTGAATTGGCTCTAATTAAAAATACTCAAGCTTAAAGTCGTCTTGAGTTTTGATTGCGTAAATTTTGAAATCACCAATTAAAAATTAATCCTGCATCGGCCCAGATACTCATTTTAGCGGCAGCTTGAAACCTGTCGCTACCAGCAAAAGCTCGATCGGCAATTGGGCGATCGCGCAAATTAGATTTTCCTTAATTACAATAGTGGTTGAGAACCGATCGGCAATTTTAAATCTGGAGAAGCACAAATGGTTTCGTCCCAAAGCAGGATAGGTATTATCGGCGCAGGAACATCAGGAGCTTATCTGGCAAGTTTGCTTATTGAGAAAGGGTTTCAAGTTACATTGTTTGAAAAATCACCCCAACCGCGCACTGATGGATGTGGAATTCTGATCGTACAAGCAGGTATGAAAGCGCTGCATCAAGGAAACCCTCAAATTAGCCAGAAAATTATTAACTCAGGCGATGCGGTTAAACTATTCGAGTTTCGCAACCTGCGCGGCGGTGTCATCAATTCCGAACCCGTCACCTACGAAGAAAATGAACTTCCAGGAATGCTGGTACACCGCAAAGCTATTCTAGAAGCACTCCTCGACGAGTTACCTCCTGAGTGTATTCATTTTAATGCTGATTTATTGTCGATCGCCCAAACCGATCACAGTGCGATCGCCCACTTTAAAGATGGCAGTAAATGGGAAGGCGATCTTTTAATTGGTGCAGATGGAATTGTCTCCAAAGTTCGTCAATTTATCGTTCCAGATGTAGAACTTTTCTATTTAGGCGATATTGTCTGGCGAGGAATTGTCGAAGATAATAGCTTCTGTCCCGAAGGAAACTTTTTTGTTTACGTGCGCGGTAGGGGAATTTATGCCAACTTCTTTCACATTGGTGGAGGTCGCACTCATTGGGGTTTCTTTATCGAAAAAGAGCGGACAGAATCCGAAATAGGGAAACTACAACCTAATAATATCACCATTCCTCCCCAAGAACTAGCAAAACTCCCCGACGATGCGCGAAAAGTGATTGAATCAACCCCTGTGGAAAATATTGTATGTCGTTTTTCCTATGACATTGACCCCCTACCAAAAATCTATGATGGGCGCGTTATCCTAATAGGTGATGCGGCCCACGCCAAAAGTTCCACACGCGCTAGAGGAATGACTTCCGGTTGGGAAGATGGTTTGTGTTTAGCACAACATCTCAGAGATAGTGCTAACATTGCCGAAGCGCTAGAAAATTTTCAAGCTGAAAGATTACCGATTGTTCACGAATATCAACGCACTAGCCGTGAAATGAGTCTGAAAATAGGCCGCCGTTAGAAATACAGGACTCTTCTTGTAGTAGGGTGATCTTCGGCGCACCTTACCACTACAAATAGATATCGTATGGTGCGTCGCCATCAATCATCTACGGGGGTCAGCTTGATTTTCTAGCAGCGACGCACCATACAAGAGGCGAGTCCAACAAAATCCGCCGGCTTAATTTTCGATCGAGTTTTGTAGAAAAACTGGAGGCTGATTTAATGAGTAACGATCCTGTAATTCATCAAGATACCGTCACGCCTGTGAACTCTCCTGATTTGGAGAAAGTTCCTGAGATTTTTACCCGTCATCTTGGCACTTGGCAAGGTGAGTATATTAAGACCGATACTCGCGGACATTTTTCTCGCAGCTTCTTCGGTAATTTTACCATCTCGATTGAGGGAAGTCACTACCGACAAGTTAATAATTATGAATATTCAGATGGTTCTCGCCGGCAGCTCAATTTTCAAGGGGAGTTTGAAAATCGGATTGTGAAATTTTTTTCTGACAGTTATTCTGATTTTTCGGCAATTGCGTGGGATGCGGGCCAGGAAGTTATTTGCTTTCGAGCAACGAAAACTCAGGATGACGCACTGATTACTTTTGTAGAAACAATGACTTTACTGGCAGACAATCATCGAGTTCGCAGCACTCAAGCTTTTAAAGATGGCGTTTTTGATGGTATCTCATTTATTGAGGAAATGCGTGTATAGCCTTTATCAAAAAGATGAGGTATGAATGACAGCTTATACAGCAGATTCCACATTTATGAATTACACCCACCTATCATTAACTCCCCGTAGGGACACGGCAGTGCCGTGTCCCTACACTTCACAAACCTGGAATACGCTGTATAACCACTTAAACTAAGAGGGCTGAAGCCCAACTACGTACCTCATCTTTCTGAGAACCGCTATATAAGTAAGCCCGCATAAAAAATACCCCGATTGCCGACTTCTTTAAAAAGTCGGCAATCTAACATATCTCGCGTTTTCAAGAACTAATTACTCAGCATTAAGAAACAAGCGAGAACGAGTAATAAAACGCTCTCCATCCGGCCCTTCCAGGGAAAAATCGCTGCCTCCGGGCCCCGATGCCACATCTATAATTAACTGCGTGTGCTGCCAATTTTTGTATTGCCGCGCTGCAATATAAAACGGACAACCGCCTATTTCGCCGAGTAATACGTCACCATCACCGATTATCAATTCGCCATCGGGAAAGCACATGGGGGAACTACCGTCGCAGCAGCCGCCGGATTGGTGAAACATCAATTCTCCGTGTTGAGTTTTGAGATGGTTGATTAATTTTAAAGCGGCTTCTGTTGCGGTGACTTTTGCGATCGTTTCCATTGCAGTCTGTTTGTGTAGCAATTTTATTTCGTTTTTGAATGAGATTTTTTTTATGAACCGCAGAGGGCGCAGAGGGCGCAGAGAAGGAGAGGAAAGAGAGAAAGAAGGAGTTCACGAATCATTGAAGTTTGTTCTTTCTTCCTTCTTCTTTCCCAAGGATTAAAACCTTAGAAAAAGCCTAAAGCTTTGGGGCTGTAGCTGACCAGCAAATTCTTGGTTTGTTGGTAGTGATCCAACATCATTTTGTGATTTTCGCGGCCGATTCCCGATGATTTGTAGCCGCCGAATGCTGCGTGGGCCGGATATAGGTGATAGCAATTTGTCCACACGCGGCCGGCTTGAACGGCGCGGCCCATGCGGTAGGCGGTGTTGATGTCGCGAGTCCAAACTCCTGCACCTAAACCGTAGAGAGTATCGTTGGCAATTTCTAATGCTTCCGCTTCGTCTTTGAAGGTGGTGACTGCTAATACGGGGCCGAAGATTTCTTCTTGGAAAATTCGCATTTTGTTGTTTCCTTTGAAGACTGTCGGCTGGAAATAATAGCCGTCTTGCAAGTCATCCGATAAGATGTTTCTTTCGCCGCCAATCAGACATTCTGCGCCTTCGGCGTGACCGATTTTGACGTATTCGGCGATTTTTTCCATCTGGTTGACGGAGACTTGCGCGCCGAGGGCGGTTGTCGGATCTAAGGGGTTGTCTTGCTTGATTTGGCGGATGCGATCGATCGCCCTTTCCATGAATCGATCGTAGATTGACTCCTGAATTAAGGCGCGGGAGGGACAGGTGCAAACTTCGCCTTGATTGAAGGCAAACATGACTAATCCTTCGACTGCTTTGTCGAGGAATTCGTCGTCTTGGGCGCAGATATCTTCAAAGAAAATGTTGGGGGATTTGCCGCCTAATTCTAGGGTGACGGGGATGACATTTTGCGAGGCGTATTGCATGATTAGCCTGCCGGTGGTGGTTTCGCCGGTGAAGGCGACTTTGGCAATCCGGGGACTGGTGGCGAGGGTTTTGCCGATTTCGGCGCCGGGCCCGTTAATGACGTTGATAACCCCGTCTGGTACTAAGTCGGCGATGATTTCCATCAGTACCAAGATTGAGGCGGGGGTGGGGCCTGCTGGTTTGAGGACGACGCAGTTGCCGGCGGCGAGGGCTGGGGCGAGTTTCCAGGCTGCCATTAATATCGGGAAGTTCCAGGGGATGATTTGTCCGATGACGCCTAGGGGTTCGTGGAAGTGGTAGGCGACGGTGGTTCCGTCGAGTTCGCCGATCGACCCTTCTTGAGCTCGGATGCAGCTTGCAAAGTAGCGGAAATGGTCGATCGCCAGCGGTATGTCTGCGAGGCGGGTTTCGCGTATTGGTTTGCCGTTGTCCCAGGTTTCGGCGATGGCGAGGCGATCGAGGTTTTCTTCGATTCGATCGGCAATTTTGTGCAAAACCCGCGCCCTGTCTGCTGGGGAAGTTTTACCCCACTTGTCTTTCGCAGCGTGGGCGGCATCCAGTGCCAATTCTACATCCTCCGCGCTCGATCGGGGAATTTGACAAATTGATTTTCCGGTAATTGGAGAAAGGTTTTCTGAGTATTTCCCTTTCACCGGTGGCACCCACTTGCCGCCGATAAAGTTATCGTAGCGAGTTTGAAAAATCGACTGACTGCCGGATTGAACAGGTGCTGCTACTACCATTTTATGACCTCGTTAAAATTTATTTTTGCGTTCAATTGATATCTGTTAAATACCTACCATCGTCTATTTTTGGGAATTTGTGTTATTTGATATACAAAATTTTACATTTGACCGATATATGAAATCGAGGTTGTTTCTAGGTTTCTGGTTCTGGTAGGTGGTTAATAAGATTTTTTTTATTAACCGCAGAGTACGCAGAGTACGCAGAGGAAGAGAAGAACAAGAGCAGAAAGATAGAATTTTATAAATTATTTAAATGTGCTATTATATAGATATCAACTGGGAGCATCCCATTTTTGCTTTCAGATCGTGGACGGTTGCATCAGAATAATATATTTGGATCGTATTCAGTGCGA
>NZ_JAUBRJ010000043.1:0-62004 GCF_036701805.1 Microcoleus sp. N3A4 | reverse complement strand
TTTCGACAATTTTCGAGATCGACTATTAGCTTGCTTTTCTAATTAGTCTTTCTTATCACCGCAAACCCAGAAGACCCATCGTGACAATGCTTCCACTTAATTCTAATACTTTGAGTAAAGCCGGAATAGCTGTGATCTCATTTGACTTTTTATCAACCTTAACCTGTCCTAAAACTAATCTTTGACTCGTCGCCCAAGCACTGACCATATGAATTGCTTTTTTATCTCCTCCCCCATCGTAAGAATGGCGAAGAGTTTTGCCATCAATTGCGATTACTTCTCCTGGAATTAAACAACTAATAGATTGAATCCAACTCAAAAAACATTTCTGAAATTGCTCCGGTTTGAGGCGAGAAAATACTCGCGCAATTGTGTCATGTGAAGGTATGCCATTCGGCAATTCTAAAAATTTTTTCAACCATTCGTATTGAGCTGCGCCCGTAACTTTCAATATCCACCCATGTATCAGCACCACAAATCACCGCACAAATTGAGAGGGTGATAATATCAATTAATTGATGATGTTTCGTTCGATCAATTCTTGGATCTTCTAAGTCGGCAAAATGGTCGGCGATGGTGATTTTAGGTTTGAGTTTCATGCAGGGCAAAGTCTAATTAAATGTTTTGTAGGTACTCAATAATTCTTCTCTAATATACCAGATTATGTTAACATAAAGTTTAGATGCGTTCGCCCTGCCTGAATTACCACCACAATCTGAATCTAATTTTTCATCACATCCTTGGTGGGATCGAGGAAAGGGGTGGAAGAATATTCTTAACAACCTCCGTTTAATACTTCAACCATTTGTACTCTTTAACTTTATTAAACCTTGGCTATAAGTTTTTACTGTTCCTAAGTTATCCGAGGGCTTTTTTAAACTTCAAATGCTTGTCAATAATTTAACTCCTTCAATTTTTCAAAACCTCAATATCCCTTATTGCAACTTTTCCTCTGCATAGAGTGACAAAAGAGGGTTAAATGTCACTACATATTTATTACTACCGGTATTTTATCCATCATTACAACTATATTTTGACTCAAGAAATATCTAATCACTACATATTTATTACTACCTATGATTGCAGGTCACTACAGATAAGGTTTTTTGTACGGTGATGCTAAAAGCTTCGCGCTTATCTAGTCCAAACTGTCGGGGAGATAATTTTAGCTGATAGATCATCTAAATAGAAATCGTAAACAGGTTCTCCTGATAATTCACAGCAAAGAGGTTCAATAATTTTAGTGAACGGATTCCAAACTACTGTTACAGTCCGTTTCGTTTTCTTTCTTTGCAACTCACATTGAATATGTACTGTAGGTAGATGGATAATCATTGCACTGTGCAACCAAGCTTCTACACTCATTGCATAACGCTCTTGGATATCTAACAATTTTCGATCTAGCTCTCTATTAGTAGCTTCAATTCGAGCTAATTCTTTGTCTAATTCATCACCAATCAAATTTTTCAACTCAATCTTGTGGCGTATCCCAGAGCTAATCGTGTTGTAATAATCCTTGAGTCTTTCTTCATCCCTAGCTCTTGCTCTTGTTAATTTAGCCTGCCAATTATCTAAAGATTTTCCAATCAATATTCCACTTTGATGTTCGATTAACTTCAACAACTCATCAAAAGGAATAGAAAATGGTGTTTCTTGATTATCCACATCCATTCTGTCAGACTCCCAAAATAAAGCATCCCCAATTTGTACTGGTGTTACTCCTGTTATTTCATTGATAATAAACGAAACTAGACCAATCCTTTTTTCTTCGGCATTCGCTGTGTAAGCCACATTACATAAAATGTAGCGAGTGGTTGATGGTTTAGCATCTACAAAACGAATTAACCCATTTTGAGGTTTGAATCTCTCTGGTATGCTTTTGTCAAATCCCGTAGCTTTTAGATAGCCATCAAATTTTACACCCAAGGCACTAATCTGCCCTTTAACAGCTAATAGTTCAGATAATTTATTTAATACTTCTGAATGATAAGTAACAAAAACACTTTGAGGTACATCAGTGATAGTTGTAAAAGTTACTTCTTCTGGTAGAGAAAGTAACGAGGCTATGTTTTCATTTAACAGCGCATTTAAAACGTGTTCCCCAGCCGGTTCAGCTATTCCGTCATGGAGAGCTACAATTTTTTCTAAAGTAGTAATTATTGGGTCTGATAACATATTTAATCAAATCAATTTTTCAAGCTTCAAAATCTTCGCCAAAAATCTGTTCATCCAGTTCTTGAATTTGCTCATATTGTTTTTGGGCTTTCAACAAATTATCTGCCAATTGCTCAAAGGCTTGATCTAATTCGGGTTTAACTTGATGCTTAAGCCAGATATCCATGACAACTTCACTAAAGTCAAATTCATCATCCACATTGCCTAAAATTGTTTCAATTTCTCCGACTACCAGTTCAAACATATTAATTTTGTCGTGCAGTATCCGCAGAATATACTCTTCGATACTGCCTTTGAGACAGAAGTTAAAAATAAAAACATCCTGGGTTTGTCCGATGCGGTGGATACGACCAATGCGCTGTTCAATTTTCATTGGGTTCCAGGGCAGGTCATAATTAACGATCGCATTAGCAAACTGGATGTTACGTCCTTCTCCCCCTGTTTCCGATGCTAAGAGTACAGAAACATTATCCCGAAATGCGGCTATAGCCTCATCTTTCTGTTTAAGGGACATTCCGCCAGTAAATTCTGCAAAGGGGATATTTGCCGCTTGCAGCGTTTTAGCTAAATAGGTGCTAGTTGCTTTATGGGTTGTGAAAACTAAGGTTTTCTGGCGAGATTTGGAAAGCATCTCTACTAAGGTTTTTGCTTTCTCGACCTGCTTGACTTGGGATGCTCGTGCAGCTAAAGACTTCAGTTCTTCATCGGGTAGGCGGACAGTCAGTTGCTTGAGGGAGTCAGCTAAAGCATTAGGGGATGAACCCGCTCGCATTAGCAAATTAGTACGGGAGAGTCTGTCTAGTTTGTCCTCTGAAGAACGTAGATACTTGCTCAAGTCTTGGTAAAGTTTCTCCTCTCCGGCTGCCGGGGTAACGGTAATTGTGGTGGCGAAGCGTTTGGGCAGTTTGACATCTACTAGGGCGCGGGTATTTCGTACCATAACTTCCCGCATCAGAGTGCGTAACTTTTCGGGATTTTTAGGGACTCGTCCATTCTTGGAATTGACGTATTCTTTTTTAAAAGCGGCTTCTGTTTGTAGCAGTCCCGGTTTGAGGAGGGTTAGCAGATTAAACAGTTCCACAAGGGAGTTCTGCACTGGCGTAGCAGTAAGCATGAGGATAAACCGCTTATTGAGGGCGTTGACCAGTTTCCAGTTGAGGGTACTGCGATTTTTTAGATGGTGTGCCTCATCGACAACAACCAAATCCCAAGTACGACTGGTGACGTGAAGATAATGTTTAGCAGACTTAGCCGTGTTTAATGAAGCGATAATTCGCGGATTATTTGTCCAAAATTCGTCTATCGGTTGTTGTGGGTCACGGTTATCTGTGGTGATAGTAGCGATATTAAATTTGTCACTTAACTCTGATTGCCACTGGGAAACTAGGGATGCCGGAGTTAACACTAGGATGGACTTTACCATCCCCCTAGCTAAGTATTCGGCGATGATTAGTCCCGCTTCAATGGTTTTACCCAATCCCACTTCATCCGCTAGTAATGCGCGTCCCCCCATTTGTCTGAGGACTTTTCGGGCTGTTTCAATCTGATACCAGTATTTGTCGATAGCAGTTAATGTGGGTAGGCAAATGAGTTGGTCATAGTCTGCCATTACCGAGAGGTTAAACAGGTCTAAACGCGCTTCGTAGAAGTTAAGCGGGTCGTATTTACCAGCTTTCAGGGCTTCTAAGGCAGTGGAAGGATTGAATTGAAATGTATAGTTTTTTTCCATATTTATAGTTTTTCCTTACTTGGTCTGCTAAACAGACCTGTCCGCTAGCCTAAAAGCTTTGCTAGGTAATAAGTGTAGTCATTATCCTTAGCGTTTGGGGCTAAGAATACGGGCGACCCACGGCTAGAACCCTTTATTGTACAGCAAGCGTTATGATGCTTGGTAGTGATACGGAAGTAGTGGTGAGACATAATCCTTGTCCCATAAGCAATACTTCGGACAGTTTTAGATCTAGTCGAGTCTCCGAAACCCTTACTGGCTATATGCTGGACTATTTTTTCAAGGTTTAAGTAAGCGCGCACTCGTTTCAGAAAATGCGTAAAAAATGGCAGGGCTTCCTCGCCCTCGGCGGTGCTGGGCCGTTAAAAAACTGTCCGAAGTAAGCTGTTCGACATTCAAACTGCACTATTTGTGGACCAGACCCCGTACTGCAAGGGGTTGAGGCAATAAATTTAAATGACTAACAGCTTATTGATCAACAGGTTTTATCAAACATATTGATTGTTTTATGAACCTAAGCACTTTGTTTAAATTCTAGACAAATTTAAGGTAGCAACAATTAATCCAGTTCGATGTCTTGGATGCGCTGTTTATAAGGTTGGTTATTTGGTTGAATATTTTGCTGTTCTTGCTCAATTAATTGTATCCAGATATCATTCCAACTTGACTGTGGATTGACAAGTTCTGCATTCGGTAGCAACGATCGCGCATTTCGAGCGAGCTGAGAATTTTCTGCAATCGCTATAATAACGCTATCGAGTTCTTGTAAGAATTCTATAGGCAGTTGTGAAGCTCGTTCAATTCCTAGGTAAAGTGTCGCTGGTGCTGTTGTAGAGTTATCCTGTTCAATAAGCAAAATTGAAAGGGCTTCTATTGGGTTACAAGCAATCACAGCTCGCTCAATTTCTCCGGTAGTGGCTACCCAGAAAGCAGCTTCAGATGACAGGGGATGGGTTGTAGTAAAGTTGCCTCTTTCATTGAGAACAAAAGCGAACCGGGCTTCCCCCTCAAGCGTCCGTGCCGTAAAGACAGCCTTTTCTGAGTCGGCATACAACCAAGAATGAGAGTACAATAAATCGAGTAACTCTAAAGGTAAACTGTACTCGACTGCGAGATGCGATCGCACTTTTTGCCACTGAGTTTCATTCCTTTCTGGCAGGATTGACAGTTGTAACTCTAACTCATTTGGTGTTGCAGGAATTGCAAGTGCGGTTGTTTCTAGCTCAGATTGTGACAACTCTAACTCATTTGCTGTTGCAGGAGTTACAGGCGCGGTTGCTGCTAGCTCGGATTGTGACGACTCTAACTCATTTTCCTCTGCCTCACTGGGGGCGATAGCTAAGTGTTGTGGCTGCATTAAAGCGTCAATTAGGGCGTTATCTCGCCCTTTGTCATAGCTAACGCTTCGATGCTTCTGCAATCCATAAAAAGTGTAGGCTTTACCCAACTGAGTGCCACTCAAAGCGACTCCATCTAAATTGTAAGAAATGCCTTGACTGAAGCCGATTCCAGTTCGAGTCAATCCGACTTGCACCTCTACTCCTTGTTGCTGCAACCGCTCAACGAATTGTGGCATACTTGGATTGTCTTGGGTAACTTCATCAATTAGGTCTTGCAATTGCACCCTGACGCTCTTGTTTCCCTGGCTTTTTAATTGCCTGTGTTCTCCTGTAGTCTGAGCTCGCTTGTCTGTTTCCCAACTGGGTGTAACAGTTTCCAGGCTGTAGTTCCGTTCGAGCTGGCGAATAGTTTCTTGGCTTTTGTAATAATCCCAGCTATCGTCAACAACACCTCCATCTAGGCAAATGCGACTGGCGACGATGTGGATGTGGTCGTGTTCTGTATCGCTGTGCTTGACAACTGCGTATTGGTTGTTGTGAAATTCCATCGCTTTCATGTAGTTGGCTGCGATAGCCAGCCAGCGTTGGTCATTTTCTTCAGAATCTTCTAGTTTTTCGGTGCTATCGACAGATAAAGTGGCGTGAAAAACGGCTACTTTTAGGTTAGGTCTTAGTTGTCGGGCTATCGCAAATTCAGCAGCCAGTTCTTCAGGAGTTTGTCCGCACATAGTACCGCCAATTAGAGCGGCGTCTTTTTTGCCCAGCACGTAGTTCAGGCAGCCCCGAAAGCCTGTACCTTTGATTTGTTTGCCAATCATAACCGAAAAGCCGTCAGTTGCACAGAATCGATTGCTCAGGCGGTAAAGCCCAGGCTTGTTAATAATTAGCGTACTGTAGATTTGGCGAGGTTTGCAACTATTGTTTTAATTGCACCCCCGTTTTCTCGAATGAGTTGCTGTACGCTTTCTAAGAGTCCTGTATTGACAACAACTGGTTCTCCCAATGCCACAGCACTATTGCAAGCTTTAGCAATCTGATTGAGGTTGTTTCCTCCAATTCTCAATTGGGCATCAATCTTGCATAACACTTGATAGGCTTTTAAGTCAAATGCAGCTAGAGGGCGCGGCATAGTTCTCCTCAATGCGGCGCGGCGCATGAAGTCGCTCATGCTCAAATTTACTAGCGAGGCTCTTGCTTTAATTTGATTGTAGTCTGAGTCAGTTAGGCGAATGTGAATATGGTTAGATAGCAGCTCTCTAGGTTTGACGGACGGTAAAGTTTTCATAGTTTTTAATCAGTAAAAACCTCTTGCCAAAATACCAGTTAACAACTGTAATTAAAAACCCCTAATCAGGTAATCTTATCCCCCCCAATTGGAGAGGGCTATTAGAGGGTTTATCAAAGTGAGACTGACCCCTACCCAACTTTAATTTAATTTAATTTTTGTGTATAAATTATAGCGAGTGAGGCGATCGCACGCGGTCAGACGATTAAACGTCTGACCGCGATAGCTGGCTAACAAGAGAGCGAGCAATGCGATCGATCGCTACCCAAGTGCGAGGGGAAAGTTGTGGCAATTGATGCCTGTGCTGCCACAAAAAGCCGCCACAAATGTGAGCAATCGGTACAGCCGAAGAGCGGGTAAAAATCAAGCGCCTTGACATCTAGGATGCCCCATTCATAAAGGTGCATTATTTTTTGTCAGCACGAATTAGTCAGAGTTTGCGATCGCAAAAACATTGCTTGCTACCGAGAAAGAACAGCTATAATCAGCCTCAACAGGTCAAGACACGAACAGCACAAAAAAGCAGTAATTTGGCATAAAATTGCAGGCATTTGCAGGATATTTACAGGCATTTGCAGGCATTTGCAGGTAAAGTGCAGCCCCTGCAAATGCCTGTAATGTCACTGATTTTATACTGCAAATGCCTGACTTTATACTGCAAATGCCTGATTTTAACGCTCACAACAATTAGCTAATTTTTTAGCGTTTTTAACAAAGATTGGATTGATTTAATAGTCAAGTTACGGTATGGTAAGTTGAATTAAAAATCAAGTGTCCGCTGCCATCTATTGCTAGCAGTCAACTACTAAACTACTATCGCCAGCCTTTCAATTCTTTGCAAGAGCAAGCGAGTGCGACCTGAATTTTTAGCAGCGGGTGAGAGGAAAGCAGGCGCGATGGAACACAGATTTTCCAGCTCGGCTCGAAACCATTCTGATAAAAATGCTTTCACTTCATAGTCAGCTTGCTGCACTTCCTCAAACAAACTAAAACGCCCGTCAAGCAATGCCACGATGTCTTCAATATCAGAACTAAAATAAAAGTTACCTCCGCCTCTACCCGTGAAAGCTTCTATTTTGGAAGCGAGGAGGTAAGGCGTTGAAAAAATTAGGATTTGCCTATCACTTGGAAGTTGGTAGCGAATAGAATTAGCAATACCTGGCTTGTACCAGCGGTTAGAAAACCCCAGCACCGATTCATCGCACGGCATGACATCAATTGAAATGCCCTCATACTGCCAGCGACATAGGGGTGCACCTGATTCTGTAGTCTCTTGAAGCCCAAGGGTTCGCAACAAGTTCGAGAAGTTGTAATATTCAGCTCTGGACGTGATTTCCACAACACAATCAACATCATCGGTAGGTCGAATGTCAGGAGCAGCCACTTCGTCCAGATACAGGAATATCGTTGCTCCTCCTGTGAAGACGATGGTAGTGCGTACTTGAGAGAGTATCCGGGCGACTGTTTCCAGCATGAATATCTGCTGATTCATAGAGCGACGATCCTCTTTTCAAGTTCGCTAGCGGCTAAACGTTGCTCCCGCACCCGACCAACTCGAATAGCGTCAATCAAGCTGAGCAAGGCATAAAGTTTTGGATCGTTACTGGCAGCTTGGGGGACTGAGCGGTACAGAGGCGCGATCGCCTGTCCTCTCACGACACCTTGAGGGTCAGGCCAGACATAAACCTCAGACGGTGAAGCAACCAGCTTGCTTTTCAATGGCTCAGCAGAATGTGCAGTTGGCAGTCCCCGCGAGAGGGGGCCTGGCTGGGCGTAGAATACATAGCGCAGCCCGTGAACCAAGAATTCCAACACCGCTTGCTTTAAAATTTTCCGCTCGGAGCCATAATACAGACCGGCAGCTTCAGAACGCTCAAGGGCAGCATGAACCTCTGATGCGCTCATGCCCAAGCTTTGAGCGAGGGTGCTGTAAGTCCAGGTTGCTTTTTCCCAACTGTGGACTTTGAGTATTGCAAGGATATCTTGGGGTTTTAGCATAGCGGATGAGTGAGCGCATTGTTTCCTTTATTCTACATTCGCGAATAGCGAATAATTAAGGTGTGGCGACTTTAATTTACTGCGGGCGCGCTCGTTGAAGGGCAAGAGCCTAGTAGCGAATACAGCGCTCGCCCCGGCTGAAGAGAAGCCGTTGTAGGTAGGAGCGATCGCACTATAAGTTTCAGAAAACTTAGCCGGAACTCTCCTTTACCGATATAAATATATCGCCCAACATTGCTATTGCTACCATCTTTCCCTGCTTTTTTCCAGTTCTTCCCAGCTTGCATAAATTTGCATAAATTTGAGTTTTTTGTTGCTAATACCGCCCAGAATTGGGTTAACAATTCAAACTGAGCTTACACAATTTTACTCATAAAAACTCAAAAACCACAGCAATAGCTCAGAAAAACTCATCGTCGAGCGGTCCCAAAAAGTTAATTTTGAGGTGTTTTCCTGTCCCGGTACGCTTAAGATTTATTTAACAACTGGCACAGCTTGCCTCTGCATTCCCCAATAGTCGCAATTGTAGAAAAAGCCAGCGACTAACTGGTAGCAATTATGCTGTACTTTCAAGTTCGAGCAAGCCAAACTAATCGAATAGACTGTTAAAGTTGCCTAAAAGATTGCCGCCTTGTTATAGCCATTTAGCTATTGCATATCAACCTATCGGACAAAGGTGGTAGCATTTTTTTAGCAGGAGTTGCAGTACAGGGAGGCGAGTTTGATTGAATGCAGTGCTACCGCACTTTTGTACAAAAAAAGCGAGATGTCTCAGTAATTTTTTGGGGTACCAGAATATTCAAAGGAGCGATCGCTATCTTAATCCGCTCTGTTGCCTCGCTGGTTCAGGTACTAACCCCACTGATATTACGACAAAGGTCAGGTTCTTCTAAGAAATAGCACCTGCGAACAAAAAGCATGAGTTGCATCCTCCACACAGAGGGTGCAACTTTTTGTGAGAAAGAACAGCTCACGATTGTTACTAAAAGCCACAAAAAGCTTTATATTTTAACCCTTCTGTTTCCTAATATTTCCTAATATTCCCTAATATCTCCTACTTTTCCCTAATATTTCCTAAATTTTCCTCCAATTATCACAAATCTTAATTAAATTAAATTAATTTTCGCTGCTTTTTAATTGATTTTTTGTACTCCAACACCTCTTAAATCCTCCTAGTTAGTGCGCTAGTCGCATAGCAAGCCATGTCAAATAGACGTACAAGAGTCGAATTTGAGCACTTTTTACCAATTTAGGGTTTTTGCAAGACTGCAATGAGAACAGTTAGAAATTGAAGGCGAGCTCACGCACACTCTGGGCAATCAAGGCAAGAAAGTTTGATGGGGCAGTTTGGACTTTGATAGAACTGTGCTTGACGCGAGCGTGAATCGATATTGAAGGCAAGAGCGAGCCAGTTGGTGTACAGGACAGCCGCCTTTACGATGGAGCGTCGCCGGACACGACGCAAGCCAGTTGGTGCAGTTGGGCATTGGCGGCGGATGCCCGACGCGATCGCGCCTTGCCCTCCTGTTTGCAAGCGAAGCAGCCGGCTGATGTCGATGATGGCGAGGGAATCGTTTGTCCGATAGCCAGCAAGAGCGCGATCGCCTTGACACCTAGGATTACCGCATTCATGAGGGTGCATTGTTTTTGTTTCTGCACGTAAAAGTCAGGTTTGCGATCGCAAAACCATTGCTTGCTACTGACAGAGAACAGCCATAACCAGCCTCAACAGGCAAAGGCACGAACAGCACAAAAAAGCAGCAATTTGACCGAAAAAGTCAGGCATTTGCAGGATATTTTCAGGTAATTGCAGGTAAAGTGCACCCCCTGCAAATACCTGCACTTGCCTGACTTTATACTGCACTTGCCTGACTTTATACTGCACTTGCCTGACTTTAGCGCTCCACAAGAATTAGTGATTTTTTAGCGTTTTTAACAAAAAGTGGATTGATTTAATAGTCAAGTTGCTGCATCTGAATTGAATTAATAGTCAAGTTGTTGCATCTGGATTGAATTAATAGTCAAGTTGTTGCATCTGGATTGAATTAATAGTCAAGTTGTTGCATCTGGATTGAATTAATAGTCAAGTTGCTGGATCTGAATTGAATTACAGCAAGCGTATCTTTTCGCTTGGTCACTCAACTCAAAACCTTGACGCACCTTTGCTTTCAATCTGCTTGTCACGGGGTGAAATGAGCAGTCGAACAGAAACTTACGCTAAGGAATTGATTAGTCGTTTTGAATACTGCGCTCGCCTCTTATAAACTTGTACCAATTGATCTGTCTGAAATTTAAAAGCCTCAAATCCTTACTGTGTCGTACAAAAAAGCTGTACCAAAAAACCTATGCTCTAATTGGTACAGTTTAATTTTCAATTCTTTAAGTTTTTGAGATACAAAAAGAGTAGTTCCCAGAATGCTTATCCAGTAAAAGTTTCAGCCTTAGCGTAAGTTTCTGTACGACTGCTCATTTACCCCCGTCACCCCGTCAACACCCCCAGGTGGATTCCACCTGATTATTGATTCGGTACTGAGACTCAGAATCACGCCTTCAACGAATTCTTTGACTTGCTCGCTCGCAGCAGCCGCTTCTCGCGTTTAGAGGGTGTAATTTCAGGAAGTTGATAGGCGGCCACCAGTCGCTGATTTAGGCAGTCAATTCCTCCCGCAACTCCCCCACATCAGGCGGTTCCTGTTCGTACTCAGCTCTTCTTTGGAACACTATCCGCGAAGATTCTAAATTTTCAAGTTTTCGGTTTGCGGTGGCGATTGCGAATTTCGCCTGCGATATTTGATGCTCGCGGTTGTTCATGATGCGATTGATGGCGGCTTCTCTCGACGGTGCGAGTCGCGAACAGATAAGTCTGCTGGAATTCGACAAATGTTTTCATGGGAATAACTCACTTACTTGGAGTGAAGCTGACTAAGAGCCAAAATCGATATAGAGAGACGAAAGCTTAGACTGGACAAGGCTCGCAGTGTGTTCTTGAATTAAACCCAATCTTCAGATTCGGGCGAAAATCTCCCGTCGGAGTCTGAAAGCGGCTTGAAATCTGGCAGCAAATCAAGCTGATGCGCTTCAGTATCTGCTGTGAAGATTGGCAACTCCGGTTCTGGCTCTGATTCCAATGGGGCGTGAGGCACAGATAACTGTTCTGGCGTCGGCGTCAGTATTGGCTCTCCTTGGGTCACTGCTTCTGTTGTCGGCTGTTCCCACTCCCGCTTCGAGAGTTCGATTGGGGCAGATAGAGTTTGTGGATCGGACTCGACCGGGGCGGGGGTGTGAGGTAACTGTTTCGGCTGAGGCTGAGCTTCTAACTCAGCTAGTAGCGCTTTAAATACAGTTCGCTCACTCGCCGTCAACGCTCCCCAAACTTTTTTTCGGTTAGCGAAACCTTTGTCGCAAGTTTCCGTGAGACTTATTTTCACGGCGTCGGTAACTAGGGGGTCTGATTGTGTAACCGCGAACCGCATCAGGTTAACGAGTTCTAGTTCCTCTTCGTTGAGATTTGAGTCGGTCGCGGAGTCTGAAACTAAGTAACGCCCGTTAAGGTTGAATTGTTTGGTAGGTTTACCTCCAATGACTGAAATCTCGCGGTCAAGCTCAATCCGGCATAGCCCATCGCTCCACACCTTAACTACGGTGGCTTGCTCGTCTATATATTCTTGAGCTCCGGGATACTGGGTCGAAACTTTTACTCGCTCGCCGACATTCCAATTCACCATCGGGACGCTCGGCGGCTCTGTTGGTTCGGTTGGCTCTGTTGGTTTGGATTCCTCCGGGGCGATCGTCCCTGGCTCGGATAGCTGAGGGTTGTTACAAGTTTTTGAGCTGTTACAGGATTGTGCTGAGGACTCAAAAGTGGGTGTAACAGTTGTGGTTACAGGCGTTACATCAGTTAAGGATTCATCTTCAGCCGTGTTATTAAGATCATCTGCGATCTCGTATGATGAGGTCTTTTCATACTGGCTACTTTCATCCTGTAACGCTGTAACGTCTGTAACCATGCGGGTTGTAGGGTTTTTAGATGTTGTAACAATTTCAGAAGTGCTTGTAACGTCTGTAACCACAAGGGTTTGAGCTATTTGAGAATGTGCTGTCAGTTCTGCAATCTTTGAAATGCCTGTAACCGTGCGGGTTTGAGTTAATTCTTGCAATCCGCCATCACAGCAAATAGTTTTGATGCAAGCCCAGTTCGAGATGTGCGGGCGGTTGCTGCCATCTTCATCCTCCGCGACTGCTACATCAACAAAGCACGGTAAAATCTGAAGTCCCCGCCACTGAGCGGGAATGCGCTTGATTTTGTCGCCTTCTCGCACAACCTCGGAAGCTCGCCAGCGATCGGACAATACTCGCTGCAAGTGGTGGACGAATTTGTTGTAACCGCTTGGCGAGAGATTGTGGGCTTTGCAGTATGCCGCGTACCAACTGTGCAAATCGCTGCCGCTGTAACTATCGCCACCCGATCTCAAACAGCGATCGACAAAAGAACGGACGCTATCCCCTAGAATTGCGCCGTCCTGTTTCAACGCGACAATTGACGGGTTGGTTGACGGTACGAGCAAAATGCGATTGCGTTCTGTCTTGTCCATTGATAGCGCCCAACCAGCGATCTCGCCCAGCTCTGCCGATAGTTTGCGTCCTAGCTCCGGATCTTCGATGCTTGCCGTTCGGGGGCGAGTTTGTAGCGGAATGCAGCGCCTGTCCCAACCATCGCCGCTGTTCTCCGTTTGGATGTGTTCGACGGAGGCGATCGCAAATCGCACGTTCCATTTTTTCTGGTAAGCCGATGCCGAAAATAGAGCCCGTCCCGAAATGCCGCCGTTGTCCACCAACTCGTAAAAAGCTTTGAGTCCGCTAAGAAAACCGCCAGCATCGGGGATGTAAAACAGGGATTTACCAGTTAATAATTGATGCCGGCCTTCAGGTTTTGTCAGTTCGGTCAAGCTATTGGAACTAACGCTGTTTTCTTCGCCAAGTAAGTTTGCCCAAGTCCGCAGCATCACGCCTTTCCCGCTACCGCTATCCCCAATCAAGTAAGCAAACTTCCCGTAAGGTGCGGTTGGGTCTAAGTACATCGAAGTTACGGCCCTGATGACTTCTATCTGTTCGACACCGTAGGCAGAAAGTATGAATTGCTTAAATTCGGCCGGACATTCTGACCCTGGCACATAATCGCAGGGGGAACAAGAAAGCAGGTAATGTTCCTTGTCGTGTGGGAACAGTTCGCCAGTCCTCAAATCTACAGTGCCGTTGGAGAATGATTTGAGGTGGTTCCGAGAAGTGTCAACCTTCTGGTGCAGCACCTTCCGGCAATATTTAAAAGCCGAATCTAAGAATTTGTTAGTGCCGAACTTAAACTTTTTGCCGACTTCTGCTGTTTCGTAGCAATTCTCCGTAAAGTCGCCGATGAGTTTGTTCACATCCGCTTCATCTTGGAACTGCCAATAGCGCCCGTTCCATTGGTAGAAAGCATCATTGACAACTATCCAATCATCTCCGAATAAATTCTTGAGGCAGTGCACCTCAAACGTTGTGGACTTGGGGACTAAGTATCTGTCTCTAGTTTCACCACTGCCGCCGTCGCCTCCAAAGGTTTTTGATTCCCAGTCCTTAAAAGTAACGGACGTGGCCAGCACTTTTCTAAAAGCTTCAATGCTCTTTCGTTGAATCAAATCGTCCATGCCTTTTGTCTCGCCTTCGGTGCCCGCATCCCAACCTCCAGTTGCACTGTAGACCGGAACGTCGAACTTGAGCAACTGTAGACCGAGTTTCCGCTGTTCCCAGGTGACGTTTGGGTTGGTGGCGGCGTCGGCATCGAAGGCAAAGATAAACCCGAAGCCGGCACGGGCGTATTTTTCTAAAGTTTCGACCAAGTAGCGCTTGCCTTGAATGTCTCCTTTTTTAGAGGTTAGACCCATTGAAACGCCCAGCAGTGCAATAGTTGGGATGCCGTTGGCGCAACCGGCGATTCCTTTGAACGGGCCTTCAGTGAGGACAATGCACGGATGGTCGTTGATGCGGTAGCAGTGCTGCTTGAGATTTTCCGGCTCCCAGTAGTTTTTGTCGGTGGGGTGCTGGGGCAAGAATGCGTCGTATTCACCAACGGGCGTGCGGTATTTGGGTGCTTTTTTACTGCCTTCTGATTTCCAAGGCTTGTCCGGCCTGAACTGAAATTGTGTGGTTGCACCCACGAATAGGATGCCGCCTGACTTTGCCGCGTAACCCAAATATACTGATGCCTCGCCCGCTTCGGCGGTGCGGCAGTTGGCGTAACTCCAATTGTTCAGCAGCCCCCTGCTCTCGATGTGGCTCTTGTGTTTGGGGCAAAGGTACGCGGTAGTTGAGAATTGATTTGCAACAGCGTTCATAGATGCCTCTCTCGCTACTCATAGCGGTGCTAACTGGTTTTGTTTGCAAAAACCCGCTAAATGTAGAAGAGACGGCTCTGCTGTAACTACCGCTGACGTGCAAAGGTGCAAATGATGCGGTAATGGCAGAAATAGACTATGATGAATCTAAACTTTTTTATATTTGGTTGTTCGCCGTCTCTTCTTTAGATAGCGGACTTTTTTTTTTGTCTTGTCTAATCGATGCGGGCGGTCGCTTGTTGACAACAGCCTTTTCAAATTTTATACCCGGACGTATTGCTTAGACTGTTGGTTGGCAAGAAATTTCTGATAAGCTTCCTTATCGCCGCCAAAGGAATCCACAGAAACTTTGCTGACAATCTCATAAGTCATTGCCTCAGCTTCTTCTGGCGTCAAAGGCTGGCGCTCGCAGTAAGCAATCTGTACGTTCCGAAATTCTGGCGTATCCCCTTCAACCTCTGATAGGTCGGCTTCGTACCGGAACACCTTGACCACTACCCAGTCCGAGGGAGTGACAAGGTAAGCTTTCCAAGGGCTACCCTCTTTTTTAACGTGGTAAGTGAGCCGTTCTCCCAGCTTGACCTTGCGTTTCAGTAGAGGACGCGAATCGTGAGAAAGCTGTAACAGTCGAGTCAACTGTTTCCCAATAACAAGCTCTTTGCTTTCGATAGGAACCCATTTTTCTTGCTCTTTGACCAGGTAAAGGCTAAGGGTAGGCTTGCTTGCCAGCGGGTCGTAAAGTTCGAGTTCTTCAGTTTGTGTCATCACATCAAGTGCTTTCATAGTTATTCCTCATCTTTATCTCGCTCGTCTTGGTGGTCGCCCCACATATCCCAGAAGCTGGTCTGCTTGCCCTCAAACACGCAATCGACCCCAATGTCTGAATCGTCATCGTTTTGTTCAACTTTTTTGAGTTTCCAGCCATACTTCTTTTCCATTTCCTTGCAATCTTCTTCAGATGAGGCCCAATGCCTGTTTTCCCGATCCGAATCGTCATCTTCACTTTTGCTAAATGGCCATCCAATCATTGCAGTTACTCCTTTAAATGGATGTATTTTGAAACGCCTCCAGCTTTTCCTAGTAAGGGTTTGGGGGGTCTTGGAACTCAAAAAATTTTAAATGCCGTTCTTAGCTCTGGTTCTACCTAAATGCAGTCCACAAAAGCTTTTGGCAAAAAATCTGAGACATTTTGAACTTTTAATCCAGCACACTTGGCGTTGCTGTTTTGGGTATACACCAAACGCGAGATAAACAAATCTTGGTGTATACCCGCAGTTCAGCCTAGTTTTTCAAGTAGTGTTTCCCATTCCATAATTTGATTTTTTAGCAATTGGATTCGATCGCCCTTAGCCTTGCGCTTGAGGAACAAACCGCGGCCAGCAAGTTCTTCGCGGGCTAATGCGATACTTTGCTCCAACACTTTTGGTCAATTCCTCCCTATCCTCCTTTTTTAGTTCAGTGTCGGTCATCCCTGCAACCAGGCGGGCGAACTGTTCCAAGAATTCAGAGCGCGAGATTCCAAGCATCTCAGCCCTGGTGTCGATCGCTTTCATTGCCGTAGGAGTCACAAAAATGCTGTAGCGCTCTTTGTTTTCGCCCCAAGCGCTGCGTTCAGCCGGTTTTCTGGTCATTGGTCTGTGTATGCACAATTAACAATTTTCATCATAGGGCTTGACAACACCCAAACAAAAATGTTACGTATGTGCATACATAGCTGTATCTGTGCATACATAAATATAGCTTAACACCAAAACCAAACCCCGCCCCCTATGACTGGAAATCTTCTGGGGCGGGGTGTGGCACTCACGTTAATGAGGTTTTTCAATCATGACACAAATACCGATACCGCTAACGGTTGAGGTGTCCGCTGCTGCTGCAACGCCAAAGGTGACGAGCGCTTCTTTGTACCCTTCGTTGTTGGCATCCGTGGACGCGATGGCAGAACCCGCTCTTTGAGTTTTGATGGAAGCGATCGTTTATTCGCTGCGCCAAAGAGACACGCTCACCCGCTCTATTAAAGAGTGCGGTACTGTTGAATGCTTTGGCGATAAGTGGCCGCAAGATTTCGATTTCTTGCCAACCGATTCCGAAGCGATCGCCTTAGTTGAGGCAATAGCCGACCAATTCTCCCGCCGCCAACTTCATTCTTGCTGGCAATCACTGCTGAGCACCTGCAATTGCATCCAAAAGCTTGCCCTCATTGAAGCGATAACTTACGCCCAACACTATTCATCGACGGTGCTCCAAGCGCTCTCTCAATGCGAACTATCGGATTTGTTTTCCGATTCCTTGGAACACTTGGATGTTTGGCTGTCCGAACCCGAAGCGCTGCGCCTAATTCGCTTGTTCTCCGGTTCCCTCTTAGCTTCATCGGAAGCTGCACCATCTCCAGGCGACGGGAGGGACGATCGATAGCGATCGCCAGTTTCTTCCATGACACCAGTGAGGAATGACTAAGCTGTCGCGCAGTTAAATTGCACATACTCGGCGGGCGGGACGCCCACCCCACAACAGTTTGATTGTTTTTTGACATACAATTTAAATGCCGCAACAGCTTATGACCAACGGCAATGGGTCTAACGGCAATGGGTCTAACGGTGATACGCCCCAACCCGATCCAATACAAAAGTTAACGGAATACGTCGAATCTGTGGAGATTTCTCTGAAAATCCAGGAAGGTGACATCACTCCGACCTGAAGGTACGGAGCTTCTAAGAATCACTTCTTAGATTTCCTAGTTGTTCCCTTGCGGGTTTTCGACTTTGACCTAGACTGAGATATCTCAACCCCTGGCAAACCGTCTGCATAGGCGCTTTGGATTCCCGACTGTCCATCGGTACGTTGCAGTTCTATTCCCCTATTTCTAATCACTTGACTGCTGGCAACGTCCCTATCCGTTGTATAGCCACAATTAGAACAAGCATGAACTCTAACACTCAAGTCTTTTCTAACTTCTGTACCGCACTCAGGACACTCCTGAGAAGTTCTCCTAGCGCTGACTTCACCAAAAAATTTGCCACGCTTCCAACACACATACTTGGTGATAGTTCGGAACTGCCCAAACCCAGCATCAAGCATTTGTTTGCCCAGCATTCATGCAGGCTAGGATTCGGTAATCCAAGTCTTCCATGAAGACCATATCGCCAGCATCACAAAGGGTATGAGCTTGTTTGAAGTGGAAATCTTTACGGGTGTTATCAACTGTGTGGTGAAGTCTAGCAACCTTAATACGTTGTTTCTCATAATTTTTAGAGCGCTTCTTCTTTCGAGAAAGTCTGCGTTGCAGCAATTTCAGCTTGCGGAGCATTACTTTCAGGAACTTGGGCGATTTTACAAGAACTCCGTCGCTAGTTGCCAGAAATTTTTCAAGTCCCACATCTACCCCAATGGGATGACCATGTGGCATTGGATTGGGAACGCTAACATCACATTGAATATTGATGGCGGCGTACCAAATATCTGCTTTGTTGATTATTCGGATTTGCTTTACTACAAACCCCTGTGGGATTGGGCGATGCAGTTTAATTGGAATTAACCCCAATTTTGGTAAGGCAATATGTGCTCCAGTCACAGGATTATCCTTGAACTGGGGAAACAACAAAGACTTAAATTGCCCAAACTTCTTGAATCGAGGGAACCCATGCCCAACTTTTTGAAACCCATCGATGGCTCTGTGCAATTGTTTTAGTGCCTGTTGTAACACTTGACTTGGTACTTCGCTCAAACGGGGAAATACCTTTTTAGCGCCAGGCAGCGCGTTAAGTTGTTTTACTTCGCCGGGGAAAGGAGCATTCGCAGCTATGATGTACTCATGGCTTATAGAGCATCTGTCAACCAGGCATTTCCGACTATTGCACCAATCTTTGATTTCTCGCAGCCCGTAGTTATAAGCGACGCGACAAATGTCCATCCACTCAAAAAGCGACTGTTCTTGAGCGATGTTTGGATAGATTCGATAGCGGTAATTCAAGGTTAGCATTCCAGTATTTTAACACATTTAATGGTGAATGTGTCTCTGGTAAATATAAAGCCGTCCTACAATGACGGGGTTTTCAACCCAATTGTTCGATAAAACAGATGCCATTGAAGATCAGGTGGCAAATCTGACGCCCGCAGATAACCGAGTTAAAACAAGAAATAAAAGAGATATATGGAGATGAAGAAGACTGGCAACGTATGTCAAAGACTTGACGGACTTATCGCACGCCGTCAGACTAAAAACCGATTGCAACTGTCTAAGCTGGAGCGAACCAAGCGCTTGCGAGATGAAGCTGCTTTGAGTAGACCTTTTAGAAAGTCTCCCCTGCTAGACTTCGTTGATGACTTGGTACATAGACCCCCAAATCAAGAACAGATGCGCCAGCTCAAAGAACTACTTCTAGAAGAACAGAAGGCGATCGCTAAACTCATTGCTTTAGTTGACCAGCACAAGGAGTAGTGGTCTGCCGTTCGCGAAACAGCCCAGCGACACCCGCTGCTGGGCGAGTTTTGTTTTTTGTGGATGAGGGGCGATCTCGTTCGGGGATTCTTGATTTCCCTTGGCAAACGCCCTGCGTGGATTAGCTGCGAGTTGAGTGAATTCCCTGCTGTTGTACCCGACTTGAGTCAGTGGAAACGAGAGGTTATAAAAGAGCCAATTGAGCCAACCGCTGACACGAATAAACAGAATATGGGAGTTGACCAAACAAGCGAAATTGATGACCCAGAACAACTTTGGGAACTAGCCAAACAGCGTCTTGAAGAGACTTTTAAGTCATCAGATGACGGAATTGTCACCCCGTCAACCTGTGCGGTGAACAATCGCAAGCGCGGTTCCGAAACAGAGGGGTGGAGTGGCAACACTCCCCTCAACTCTACCTCTCGGCTTTACCCCAGAAACCGGGTTTCTTGCTGCGATCTCTAGTTTCCGAGCGCGACGATTTTTCCGAGTTTCCCGGCATATAAGCGTAAATCCCACCCTCCTGTGTCTCAAAAATCCGTCTTTCTACTGAAGCTACAGCCCTTTGGCGAGCTAGAATATGTAAGTTAGTGCTTACATTAATTGAGATGAGTAGAACGAATCGAAGTGCAGCAGAAACCCGCGATCGCCTGTTGAAAGCCGCGATTGAAGTTTTCTCTACAGAAGGCTACGTTGGAGCGACAACTCGCGAAATTGCTCGTGTTGCAGATGTGAGTGAAGTTACTTTATTTCGCCGCTTTCAGAGCAAAGAGCAAGTGTTGAGTGCGGTTGCCCGCCACATTACAGCATTGCGGACGGAGGCGTTGGCGCATCAAGACGAATGGACTTATGACCTGCGCCGCGATCTCCTGCATTATGCAAAGCTCCACGACGACACGCTGGAGGAGTACGAAGCTCTGTTTCGGATGTTTATTGGTGAAGCTCACCGGCATCCGACAGAAGCACTGGAGGTGCTTCAGCAATCATTTTTACCGCTGCGTGAAAAACTAATTTCCTACCTACAAACCTGTGTTGAACGCGGCAGTATTCGTCCGAATGTTGACCTGCCGCTGGCAGTGGATCAATTGACTGGAATGCTGCTGTCTGGTATGATTCGCCGCCATGTTTCTCAAGTAAACCGGGGCTACAGCCGTAAGCAATACATCGAAGGGTGCGTGGATTTATGGGTGCGGGGAGTCAGCACAGCAGCGTCTTCTGTAAGTCGTACTTCGTCTTCAGAATGAAGGTTTCTGACAATTTTCGTATGAATTTGACATGGACGGATTGAAGCACCCGCTCGCCGTTGCGGTGGTGCGAAGCACCTGCCGCGAGCGATCGCAAAAGTAGAGACTAAACATGGAACGCCCTCAAATACAGAGCCACGCAACTGAACCAGATTCTATTGATATTCAGGCTTTTACCGATTTGGAAGAGTCTGAGCTTCAAGACCAGCAAAACGATCGACAAAACGCTCACCAAAAGCGAGCAAAACCATTAAAAAAATTGAAACAATCTGCCAGCGATGCAGGCGGGTACGTGGAGGGACCGCTCAAGTGGGCGATCGCCCTGACGGCTTCTCTGGGAGCCATTCTAGAAGTCATTGATACCAGCATTGTGAACGTTGCTTTAACAGATATGCAGGCGACTTTAGGCGCAACCGTGACCGAAATTGCTTGGGTCGTAACGGGTTACGCGATCGCCAACGTTGTGATGATTCCGCTCTCTGCTTGGTTGGGGGACTTCTTCGGCAAGAAAACCTACTTTGTCTTTTCCATGATCGGATTCACAGCCGCCTCGGTGTTATGCGGTTTATCCATCAACCTGCCGGTGCTAGTGGTAGCTCGAATTCTTCAAGGCTTCTGCGGAGGCGGACTGTTGGCAAAAGCGCAAGCGATTCTGTTTGAAACTTTTCCCCCTGCGGAACAGGGGTTAGCGCAGTCGGTGTTTGGAGTTGGGGTGATTTCAGGTCCGGCTATTGGTCCCACGCTAGGCGGCTATCTGACCGATACGTTAGGCTGGCGCTGGATTTTCTTTATCAATTTGCCCGTCGGCATTGTGGCTGTCATCATGGCGATCGTGTTTCTCCGACCGGACTCGAAGCAACACGGACGGAGCCTGCAGAAAGTGGACTGGACAGGAATTGTACTGCTGTGTATTGCGGTAGGTAGTTTGCAAGCATTTTTGGAAGAAGGGGAAAAAGAAAACTGGTTTGAATCGGGTTTCATTGCGCTCCTGGCGTTTTTGGCGGTTGTGGGGCTGTTTCTGTTCATCTGGCGAGAACTCAGCGCAAAAGCACCAGCAGTTGACTTGCGGGTTCTGCGGCATAAATCCCTGGCAGCCGGTAGCCTTTACTCTGGTATTTTGGGCATGGGGCTGTACGGAGCCTTGTTTGCTGTACCGCTGTTTGCTCAAGGCGTGCTGAGATTTTCGGCAATGCAAACCGGATTTTTACTCGCTCCTGGAGCTTTAGCATCCGCCATCATTATGGTTTTACTGGGCAAAATTTCGACTAAGGTGGATGCCCGCATTTTAATTGCGCTGGGAGCAGGTGGAACGGCAGCCGTCATGTTCGAGCTGGCAAAAATCACGCCCCAAACCGGAACTGATGATTTGTTTTGGCCCCTAATCTGGCGCGGTGCAACTACGGTTTTGATGTTTCTGCCCCTGAGTTTGGCAACATTGGGTTCCATCCCCAAAGAAGATGTATCGGCTGGCTCGGGCTTCTATAACTTGACTCGTCAGCTCGGCGGTAGTATTGGCATTGCCATTCTGACCGCATTGCTGGCTCGACGAGAGGCTTTTCATCGAGCCATTTTGTTGGCAAAGTTAACGCCTTACGATCCAGAAACAACTGAGCGGCTCAGCGCACTCACTGGTTTGTTTCAGAGTCGCGGTTCTGATGCCGCAACTGCCCAACAACAAGCCCTCGCCGCGCTCTCCCAATTAGTCAATACGCAGGCAGCCGTTCTATCCTACGCAGACATTTTTCGCTTTGTCGGCATTGTCTTTCTCTGCTCGCTGCCATTGCTGCTGTTTCTCGGCAAGGGAGGCGCTGGAGCCAAAGCACCTCCTGTTCACTAATTGCTTGATTTTAATTCTGTAGCGATTACTCTACAGCTTCCGGTTGGATAGACTTTGAGCTCGCTTGCTCCTCTACGACATCAACAATCCTGAATGTTGCCGTCCCAAAAGAAAGCCATCTCCCAAACAATTGGAAACCCTTGCAGCCAACCGACTCAAAGCCTAAATCAAGCGGGATTATCAAGAGTGGTATCGAGAAGTGGGTTTCATAGAAAGAGATAGGATGAGTGCCGTTCTTTGGGCAAGAGAACAATTAAGGTTGTACGACGGTTATTGGTCTTTCTCCTATTAGTGACCAAACTTTCCTGATTATCGGCTTGAGTCCGACTCTATGCTCATCAAAAAACCACACTTCTATTTGAGCTTGAGGGTATTTCTCTTGCAATTCTTTGACTTTGGGCAACAACTCTTGTTTAAATTTCTTCTCTTGCTCTTGGTCGCCTTTTCGATGTTTAGCTCTCGGTTGCGGATACCGGCGGATTCGGATCGGATAAGCTGTTTGGCATTTAAAGGAGGATAGTAGGGTGCGGAGCGTAAAAAAGCGTTTCCCATGTATAGTAAGTGTTCGCGAATGACGCACCTTACCTGGATCGTTAATGGTTTAAATGCTCCACAGCTTACATTGTTTCATACCGATTCCAGAGAGCACTCCATAATATCCCAGTCAATGCCATCATCGGGAAACAGCGATAACTGCCCTGGAGATACGTTGGACTGACCGCGATTGTGATAGGACAAATGGCAGGCGGTACACAACGCTATTAAGTTTTCGAGGCGGTTGTCCTCCGGTATCCGGTTGCGGTGGTGCACGGTCAAAGTCAAGGCACAGCGTTCGGATTTGGTTAAGCCGCTTTGTTTGCCGGGTCGGAGGCACTGTTGGCGGCACTTAGCGCAGCGCCAAAGAGCGCTTTCTTTCACGGAGAGCGCAATCTGTTGCCAATTGTCGGGATACCTCTTTGGTTTAGCCATAGCGGTAAAAGCTCATCTTTCTAAAATATGGCGATCGCTTTTGTTGCCATTACTTATAATACCGCCTCATCCGGGCATAAAAGCGATCGCGCAACGGCTGATTTACTTGTCCGACACAATCAAGGTAGAGGAAGCAGATCGCCCAAATTCTTCGGGAGCGTATTGTAAATGAGCTTCTGCGCCTGGCCAGAGATAGGTTCCGGGGGTGACAGAACGGACGAGATAGTGCAGGCTGTAGGCTCCGGGTTCGAGGCGATCGCTATAGGCAACAACGCGAGATAATTTGCTAGATTCCCGGAGTAACGATAACTTGAGTATTTGCTGTTTTATTCAATTACATACAGGCTCAACCCTTTTCTTGCATCACTATCAAACTTTAAATGTATATCTTTTTCATCAGTAATCTCTACCTGATCTTTCGCAACTTCCTTATCTCTAATACTCTCAATCGTAACTAATTGACAATACGAACAATTCTCTTTAACTAGAAAAAGGCTGTCTCCAATAGACAAAGTTACTTCCTTAACTTTAGCTCTGGCAACCTTAATGTTATCAAGCCAGTGTCTAATTGTCCCGATCTCTTTAGCCTTCCCTATGTCAAACTTTTTTGAAATCACATGATAGCTCACTAATTCAGCTAATGCTTTGCACAAAGCCTCAACAAAATCACCTAAGATAAGTAGGTCTTCAGTTCCCAGCGTTTGATCTACTAAGCTTAAGCCATGAGCCGCTTCATTTCTATACTTTACCAGTTGCTTTAGTTCTCCTTCTGCCGTGTTTTGACTGCCACGAACTTCCTCTACAAAATTTTTGATATCTCTGTGGTTAATTACCCATTCCCAAGCATTTTTAATTCCTACGCCTACAAATAATTGTTCTAGCGCCTCTTTCCGCAAATTCTGCTTGTGCAAGGTAAACGCATCCGGTATTAACTCATAGTTCTCGTTATCAGTAATCGCAGAGAATAGACTTCTAACTACCTTCTCTGGTGAAAGGTGATCAAATCTATCGTTGTTCTTCAAATCACGCAGTAAGATTCCTACGCCCTCTTGATGGGTATCTTGAATTTTTTTGTCCAAATTTGAATAATTTGGAACTAAATATGGTAGAAGTGCTAACCAATCAGAAATTAAATTTTTCACAAACTTCTCATAAATAGCATATAATCGGGTTACTACAGCACAGTGGTCGTACACTTGCCAATTAAGTTCATCGGGAACCGCCTTTAATAATGAGTTAAATTCTGTGTTTTCTAGCAATTCCGGTTTAGTAGCACTCGCCTTACTAAAGATGATTATTCTGAGTTGTTCATTAGTCTGGATGATGGCGCGAACAGTGGCGATATCAACACTTACTGTCTTGAGAAGTTCATCAAACATCGCAAGTTATTCTCCAATTACTTGCGAGAGCATTTCGTCAAAAAGCTGGATTCTTTCTTGAATTTCCGATTTTGTTTTTCCACCACCAGTTAAAAGACGAGATTCCTCCTTGTTAAACAGTTTTTTGGTTTCTTCAATTAATTTCACCTTTTTAGCAATCAATCTTTTTGCATCTTGCAAATGTCGGCTAAAACCAACCATCACAGCATCGTAATAAGCTTTATAAGAAGTCTGCTTCCAGTCCCCCATCTTTGGGTCAAATGGTTTGAATAAATTATCTTCGTAAATTTCGTGGGCTAGAGTAAGAGTGTCTAAAAAAATACCCTCTAAAATATTGACATCTTCCTCTGAAAAACTCACACTTTTCATCATGTATAAATCAAGAAATCCTTCCATTCCTCTGCGGAAGTGATCTACATTACGCAGAGCAAAAAAACGTAAAACTAACTCTGCATCTTCCATTTTTTTATAAAGATTATTTTCGATTATTTTCGGATCATTATCATCTTTAGGAATTCCCCAAGCATCAGCAAATATGGGATGACGCGCTAATTTTAGCAACAATAGATTAAATTTGCCATGATATAAACAGTTCCGTGCTTCCTGCTGACTTAACTCTACTCCTCCGGTATTAATCCGCTCGAATGTTTTTTGTTTTAGGAACAAAGCTTCTTCCTCATCAGAAGTTGATTCTGCGATAATTACTATAGATGATATGGAGTGACGATCAATACCAGCCTGAATTTTTGCGGGCAGTTGGTTATAAGTAAGCCCATCCAATTCAGGCCAAAGTTCTAGCCCTGTCAGTTTAAGGTGGTTTTGATAAAACTCCCGAATGGCGGTGATTCTTTGTTGACCATCCATTACTTCATAAGAATTATATTTGACTTCATAAAGTATAATGGGAGGAACAGGAATATTAATTAAGAATGATTCGATCAAACGTGATTTCTTTTTGTCATCCCACCGAGGTCTTCTCTGAAAGTCAGGTTGCAAATTCATATAGCCAGGTTTTTTCAGAGCTTCAACAAAACTTGGTAGCTTTTCACGGTTGATTTCGGTAAGGATTCTTTTCTCTCTTGATTCGTACTTATCGTTGATGTTAACCTCAGACATTTTAGTGCGAGATTTCGACTGGGATTTTTCCCACATCTTTTCTTCAACTGGTGCAAGTAGCATTGTCTGTATCCTCCGTCAGTATAAGTGTCATTAATAATTATAGCGTTCCCAGGCTTAGCCTGGGAACTGGAAACACAATCTAGTTGTCCGACACAATCAAGGTAGAGGAAGCAGATCGCCCAAATTCTTCGGGAGCGTATTGTAAATGAGCTTCTGCGCCTGGCCAGAGATAGGTTCCGGGGGTGACAGAACGGACGAGATAGTGCAGGCTGTAGGCTCCGGGTTCGAGGCGATCGCTATAGGCAACAACGCGATCGCCATACATCGTTTTATACCCAATTTGCCAGCTATCACCTTGAGCTTCTACCGCCTTTGTAGAAGTTTGGAAACTGTTATCAATTGCCTCTAAACCAGCAGGTAGCTGGTCAGTAATTACCACATGATCTACAGGGCTATCGGCGATAATTCCCAAACCAATATCAAACACTTGTCCAACTCCCAAAGTCAGCGGTTGAGGAATAGAAAGTTGCTGTTTTCCTAACACTTTGTCTTCACCCGCAGGCCGAATTTCTCGCACTACTCGCAACCCATTTAAGCGTCCCGGTTGATTACCCTGCAAGCGATAGCCGTAATTAACTACATAGTGCAGAGTACCTTGACCAGATTTCTCAACGATCAAATCACCGTTGCGCGGTAATTGATCGGTAGCTACAATGATAAATTGACTGGGATTGCGATAGCCATCAAATTGAATTGAATCTAAGGTTTTACCAGCTAATTTTACGGTAGCTTGAAACTTGGGTGGTGTGGGTTGAGTTTCGCTGTAATCTACTAAAGCTGCAAGTGCTTCTGAGTTGTCATAAGTGCTTTGCCAAGTGCCATGTCGCCGCAGATTTAGGAGACTTTGCAATAAGCGATCGATATCTTCCGCCTTGCTTTTTTGAGCGATAAATAGTCGCAAAGCTTGAGATTGAATAGCGGTAGGAGATGCTATCCAGCTTACATTTTGAGGCAGATTAACCGTAGCTGTACGACCAGTGATATAGATGTTTTTTTGCAACTCGTCACTCAGCAATTTAGACTCATCTTGCCAGTCTTTGAACTGCGATAGATAACGGGCTAGCTCAATTTGAGTGACTAGATTATATTCACTTCGCTGCTGATAGATATCTGCGAGAAAGTCATTGCGTTTTTCGCCTAATTTTGCTAAGGCAATCAGAGATGATAACCTTACCTGATTCTTGCAAATTTGCTTTTGGCAAAACTCATATTGTCCGGGGTCAGCAAGAGTTTTCTTCAAATAGTCTGTCAGGCGAGACTGCATCCCAGCATTGACTGTATTGGGAAAAGCCTTAGATGCAGAGGCGATCGCACTTGCAGTATAAGGTGTCAAAAATGGATCGGATTGCACTTGTCCGGGATAAGAAGCAAAACCGCCATCTGATTGCTGAAGTTTTGATAGTTTTTCAAGTGCAATCGCCGCAGCTTTACTTGGGTTAAAATCTTTCAAACTTTGAGCATACTTTTGATAAAGAGTTTGCAAATTAGCTGCAATTAATAACTGACTAGCTATTGGTTCCAAAAATGGTAATTGTTCATCTTGCAAAACTTGTTTCGCCGGTGCAATAATTTCCGGTATCAATGTACTAGCTAGAGAAATTTCCAAACCGCCGACATCAGACACAACATTTTTATCAATCTTCAGCGGAATTTTTACCTGCTGTCCCCCCCTTTGTAAGGGGAGATTGGGGGGTATTGTTCCCGTTTCCACAACGTTTTCTGTAACTTCTAAAGGTTTTACCTCTAAAGGCACTTCAAACGCATCCACGTTGCCATTTAATTGTGTAGCAAATTGAACTTTAGCATCACCATCACTACCCGCAATAAGGGGAAAACGGTAAGCATGAGTACCCGACTCAGCCTGAGTTTTTAGATTCGCCGCTGCTGGATTATTGCCTTCAAATTTTACGGCACCAGCGACTTGACCGTTAATTGTCAGATCGCCTTTTTGCTGAGTATTGTTAGTAACAGATAAGCCAGCTTGAATGCGATCGCCTGGACGCGCAAACTGCGGCAAAATTGGATGAGAAATCAGCGATTTAGTGGTAATAAATGTCGCCTCTCCCTTGCCAAAATCTAAATTGCCATCAGTAGCAACAGCCATCACACGCCAAGTTGTTAAGTCGTCAGGAAGTTTAAATTTAACACTCGCTTTCCCATTAATATCTGTAACAACAGAACCATTGTAGTAAGCCAAAGCTTGAAAATCTTTGCGGACGCGAGTATTTGCTGCACCTGTAGAGAATCCACCGCCATAACCCCAACCTTTTGCCAGCGGCGAGGCCATATTTTCTAATACTACATTCTGTCGATTATCGTTGAAGCGGGTAGAAATTGACTGTTCAGCATAGACAGTTTTTACCAAATCTGGCGGGCGATATCCAGTTAGTTGCAGCACGGCTTCATTGACAACCATAACTGTAAATTGTCCCTTGATTGGCTTCCCCCGATTGTCTTGCAATTGCAGTTGTATAGTTTCCTCTGCGCCGGGTTGTAATTCTTTTTTCTGAGGAGTAACTTGGACTTTCAAGTATTTAGCATCTAAACTGGTTTGAAAAGGAGCAAAGCCAATTTTTACCAGTTGTTCTAAACTTCCAGGTTCCAACTCTTTTAAACTCTTGCCTTGGCGGAATAGCACAGCTTCTACCGCTGCATTTGGCAACATTTCTGGCGTTACTTGGAACTGGATTTGAGGAGCACCACCCTTAACTTTAGTAACAGTTTGGTAGAGAGTTTTATCGCGGACAACTGCAAAGTATAACTCTGCTTCTGGATAAGGCGATTGAATTAAAGCTGTTGCCGTTTCACCTGGTTGATAGTTTTTCTTATCGAGTTTGACTTCCAGGCGATTATTATCGTATCTGTTACCCCAGTTTACAACATTTTCGCCTGTTGCCCAAATCTGCAAATCAGTGGCAGTTACTTCATTATTAACATCAACAAAATTAGCTCGAATGCGGTAAGAACCAGATTCAGGAGGATTGAGGGATATTGTTTGAGGATTGCTGCCAGATTGTACCTCTGTTTTTGCTACTGTTTTGTATTCAATTTGATTGAGAGAATTGCGACTACCTTCGACTACTTGAGTGACGCTGCTGTAGTTGATTTTTTGCAGTTCAACGCGGATTTTTTGACCTTCTAGTAATTTTCCTGTAGGATCGGTAACGATGAGTTGAATGGGTAAAGGTTTACCTGCATCGGCAACGAAATTAGTCTGCAAACCAATTAGGCGATTACTGGGTAAAGCAGTAAATGTTTTAGAATCTGATACAGACAGATTCGAGACATCGGAGACTTCGACATCTACCCGATAATTCATCGGATAGGGCAAATCTTTGCCGACTGTAAATATTTGATTGCCTTTACCGCTAGCATCTAATACAGAATTTTGTTGCAGCACATCGGTGGGAACGTTCGGGCTTTCTTCCGGCCAAAACCACTGCCGCCCAAAGGCAAATTGTTCCCAACCTTTTGGGGTAAATTCTGCTTGGCGGCGAGTGACATAGTATTTGGCTTTTCCACCTTCCACTGGCGAACCAAACAGATAATTACTTTGGGCATTTGCCTCAATTTTATCGTCAATCAGTGCAAATTCTTTATCAAGGTTTAAATCTACCTTGAAATTGGGTGGTTTGAATTCAGCAATCCGAAATTGACCAGAAATTTCGGCTCCGCTTGTCCCTTTAGCTAGAATGGAATAATAGCCTAAAGGTTGATTGCTTTCGATGGGCAATTCTAGGGAAAATGTGCCGAATTCATTAGTTTTCTGAGTTCCTAAATCAGTTTTAGTACCGCTTGGAGTTTGCAGCTTAACTGTATAGCTAGCATTTTTATCTTGCTTGATAACTCCATTTTGAAGATAGTAGGCAGTTCCTGTAAACCAAGCTTTTTCCCCTGGTTGATAAAGTTGTCTGTCTGAGAAGATTGTACCGCGTGATTGCGGCTTATTACTGTTCCAAGTATCTCCCTCAATGCCGTAGCCATAAGCACCGCTATATTCTTCTGTTCTGGCAAATGCCCAGTCTTTATTTTCGCGGGCAATGACTAATAATTTTGGTGCTTTTTCAAATCCGCCCGATCGAGATTTAATACACTTCTGTAAATTCTCGCGGCTTAGCAGTAATGCACCGTTATTGTGAGTTTTACCTGTTGCACAAGGGGTAGGTTGAGGGCGAGATTTTGCTTCTAATTGAGATTCATAAATTTCAACTGATGCTGCTACTGGAGAACCGTCATCGAGATGGTGTACTCGAATTAAACCTGACTCGGGAAACCACTGGGTAAATACTCCCAAATTAGTCAACTGAACTAAGCCATAATTGGCAGGTTCTCGCCATTGCTGTTTACCCTTTTCATCCGAGTAAAGATTGGTGCGTGCTTGCACTCCATAAGCAAGCATTCCTGTTGCCGAACCCAGTTTTTCTCGCAAGGGAACTGTTATGTCATTTGTCTGATTTTTCTTACCTGAAATTCGGAAAGTTTGCCACTCCGAAGGATTGGAAAGTAAATCATTTTCCCCCCCGCTGGGATCTGCGTCAGCATTATAAACTAAATCAGTGGGTTGAACGACTTTATAAGCTGCTTTGTACTGGGATTTTGGCAAATTTACTGTGGAAATATTCAGTTGTAAGTCCTTACCTGCTGGAAAAATATTTAACCCTGTCGGTGTCCAAATTTCGCCAGAAACATCGCCTGTTTCATACTGCAATGTGACGGGTTTACCCAAAGTTTGACCGAATTTATCTTTGAGGTTAGCACCAATAGTAATAGTATATTTTTGGGCTGGTTCTAAACTCCAAGGGTTGAGACTAATCAACGGTTCATTGTCATAGGCTTGAACAAGTGTAGGAGATTTTTTAGGTGGGGGATTAACGGTGATATTTTCCCGTGCTGAATCGGCGACAATACCGTTATTAAATTGTAACTGACCGCTGCCTTTTACGAACCGCCCATAAGCACCGCCAGCATCGGGTTGTCCGAAAAAGTTAATAGCTTTAAATGCCAAGGGCGAATAAGTTTGTACCTGACTGACGAATGGTGTTTCGCTGGGTAGATTGCCGTGAAGTGGTAGCAAGCCAGAGTCAAATTGTAGGCGGTACTGAGTGGCTTTTTCTAGTGTTTGTTGGGGAACTATGGTATAATTTAAAGTGCGGACAGATGGATCTAATTTTTCTTCTGGAGTTTGCCGTTCTTTTGATTTTGCCTCTGATTTTGCTAACTCTACTTTAAGTGGCACAGTTTTTGTCTGTCCCTCTGGCATTAGTTTCAAATGCTCTTGCACTGAAGCTAAATCTAATTCTACATTTGATGTAAATTTCAGTGTGGGCTTTAACTCAATGGGTTGGAATTCTGAATTCTCTGCCTGAGAAGTTGGTAAATTTGACAGTTGGATGGGTTCTGTGTTAAATGTCCAAGCTAAATCTTTCTCTATGCGGTGATTTTTTAAATCAGTTAAACCTGCTTTGATGGCGATTTGAATGCGAGTAGCTTTGGGTAATGCTTGTTCGGGTTGAAATCCCACCATGCGCGGGGTTAAAAAACGAAACTGACCGGGAATAGCAGGTTGAATTTCAAATAGTTTTATTTTGCCTTGCTGTTCGGAACTATCAAGGCTTTCAACTGGAATTAATGCTTCTTTAAACCGAATGCGAATTTGGTTGAGAGGTTCAGCTTTTCCAGTAGGGCTAATTTCTTCAATCCAGTCTACCAGTTGCGGAGAAATTAGGGGAGCAACTGAGGGAAGCGGCTCAATTTTTGAGGATTTATTCGTGACTCCACAGGTTGTTATTGCCAGCGCGAGCGTGAAGACAAGTACCGCAATGATCCATTTTTTTAATTTCATAATAACGTCTCAATAAAGCGAGGGGCACGGTCAGCACAGCTTGCAAGATTACTCTTACAATCTCAGTCTATGAGAGGACTGAGTTACTGACAATTGATATCTCTTTTACGGATAATTGATCTACAGTTGACGCCAGCGGGTTTCCAGATAATTTTATAAGGTTAAGGATTTTGTATTGTTTCTTAATGAGGTGGGAACTCCGTAATTTCAGGAAGCAAGTATCTTGGGGTTGTAGCCTTTAGTGAATCCGGTAGATGCGTTTCTCGATCGGAAATAGATTAGGACTTTGGCACAGAAACCGGGTTTCTTTGAAAAATCTCAGACTAGAGACGAAAAATTTACGAAGAAACCCGGTTTCTCACCGTGCGTCCAGAACTATAGATTATACTAAATCCGGGTGATCCATATCCGGGGAATAAAACCCCTTTATCCTCCGATTGCTTAGGCTATAATGGGCAAGGAAAATATCAGCAGGTCATGAGATATGATAACCTTCAGCGATTCTCAAGATATCTATTATTTAAGGAACTATCATCCTCTTTATTGGCAAGGCGAAGAGAATGATTATTTTGATTATTTTAGTGAAAAAATACTTGAATTGAAAAACAAAGAAAAAACAAGTATTGATTTCTGGTTTAAGGAGCTAAAAAAGCATTTAAAGATGGATGAGAGCTTTGCCATTGCTGTAGTTCCTTCACATTCGTCAGGTAATCAAGTATCGGGTATCCATCTAGTAGCCCAAAAATTAGCTAAATCTCTCCCAGAACAAATAAATGACGCAACTCTTTGCTTAATACGAGTTAAAAACATCGATCGATTATCTACAGGGGGCAATCGCGAACTATACATTCATTTTCAATCAATGGAAGTAATCAATTTAGAATTGATTCAAAATAAAAATGTTCTTTTGCTCGATGATGTATCAACGAGTGGTAATTCGTTACGCGCAGGCAAAGAGTTACTTCTGAAAGCAGGTGCTAGTAAAGTGAAATGTGTAGCTCTCGGAAAAACAGTCACATATGATGATTCAGTTTACGAAAAGATTGATAGGGATGCTATGGGCTGTTTCAATGCTATAGACTACTGGGAAATTGAGGAACACGAAAAAAATTGCAGGGATGCAGAAATGTCTCACTTTCTTGTTTGTGAAGAAGCTGAAGACCTGCGAGAAAAAATAACAAATGACGCAGAGTATGCTCGCGATCAAATACAAAGATGTGCGAATTATAGTCACCTCGAATTATGTTTTATACCAAATCCGGGTTAGATATCCCTGTTATGACTCGGCGGTTGAAACCGCGTCTACACGAACAAAGTCGGCAGTAAGGCCGACTAAGAGATAAAGGGGGTAAGAAACCCGGATTTGGTATTAAACCTTTGTTAGCTGAGGGATTAATTGATGAGGATATTGAGGCTGTGGCCGATCGAAATTATCCAAAAAGTTTGGCCCAAATATAGAAACCAGAAATTTCGTCTATTTTTGGTGTTAGTATTAATTTGCCTAATTGTACGATCGCTTCCTTATCTTGCACCCATCCGTACTGCTGACATCGCCCAGGAGCAGTCGGCGATCGAATTTAGCGATCGCAACGGACTCCCCCTGGGCACTATTCTCACTCGCGACCAAGAACATACCGCCGCTGTACCCTTAAATCAAGTTTCTTCTCACTTTGTCCGCGCCATTATCGCCGCTGAGGACAGCCGATTTTATCAACATGGTGCCACAGATGCGATTGCTATCGCGCGATCGCTCCTCGAAGCCGCACAAGCCAAACACATAGTCAGCGGTGCTTCCACCATCACCATGCAGTTAGCACGGATGCTAGAGCCTGCTCCTCGCACATTGCCTCACAAAGTAAGAGAAATTTGGCTGTCTTGGCGTATTTTTGCCGGCATGAATAGAGATGAAATTCTCGAATCTTACATCAACAGATTGCCAATGAGCGGCAATATTTACGGTGTAGAAGCCGCTTCTCGCACCTATTTTGGCATTTCGGCCGCCGAGATCAATCTTGCTCAAGCCAGCCTTTTAGCAGCCATTCCTAACGATCCAAATAATCTCAATCCTTACTACCGTTGGCAATCTTTAAAAAAACGGCAAACTTACGTACTAGATCGCATGGTCAAGGACAAATATATCACGCGATCGCAAGCAGAACGAGCCTTAACAGAAGAAATTTTACTCGTACCAGTCAAACAGGGAATTATTGCCGCACCTCACTTTTTATTCTGGCTATCCAATCAATTACCTAAGCAGCATCCGTCTCATATTCGCACTACTATCGATCGTTCTCTACAGCAGTTTGTTGAAGCACAAGTGCAGCAAGTCGTCAACACTTTATCTCCCCATAATGTCCATAATGCCGCAGCTTTAGTCATCAATAATCCTACTGGAGAAATTTTAGCTTATGTCGGTTCTCCTGATTATTTTAATCAAACAGAAATAGGTCGGAATGACGGAGTGCAAGCCTTACGTCAGCCTGGTTCTACTCTTAAACCTTTCTTGTATGAATTAGCCTTAGAAAAACGTGCCATTAGAGCCAATACGATTTTGGCAGATGTGCCGACTTATTATGCCATTCCTGGGGCCAAACTTTATAGCCCTACTAATTATAACGATCGCACCTTTTTAGGTCCAGTGAGGGTGCGAATTGCCTTAGCAAATTCCCTCAATATTCCAGCAGTAAGGGTATTAGAAAAGGTGGGAGTCCCTAGCTTCCTCAATCGGTTACATGAACTGGGTTTTGAGCATTTAACTCAACCTCCAGAATACTATGGCTTGGGGTTAGTTTTAGGTAGCGGTGAAGTGAGTTTGTTTGAGTTGGCTAGGGCTTATGTTACGTTGGCGAGACAAGGGCAATTTACACCAATTTTGACTACATTCGATGCCGATCGACTTCCTAATTCTCAACCGATTATCGAGCAGAAAGCATTGGCTTTTCAACTTCCTAATTCTCAACCTATAATCGAGCGGAAAGCAGCGGCTTTAATTATTAATATGCTGAGCGATACTCACGCCCGCGCTCGAGAATTTGGGGTTGATTCGGTGTTAGTTTTACCCTTTCCTACGGCGGTGAAAACGGGAACTTCTTCGGATTTTCGGGATACTTGGACGGTGGGTTTTACTACTGATTATACTGTTGCTACTTGGGTCGGAAATTTTAATGGCGATCGTATGAAAAAAGTCTCTGGAGTTATGGGTGCTGCACCTCTCTGGAATCACATTATGCTACACTTGCACGAACATCAAGAACCTGCGGCTTTTCCGACCTTGAAAGGGTTAGTACAGCGCCCTATTTGTGCTATTTCTGGGTGGCGACCTAACCCTGATTGTCCGTCAGTTGTGCAAGAATATTTCTATCCTGAAGATATTAGTAAGTACGAAACTGAGTCAGGGAGTTTAAAGTTATCTGAAGAGTATAACGGCTGGTTAACAAAGCAGAGTAACTCTAGTTTGAGTAACAGTAATTTCAAAATAATTTTTCCTCAAAATGATGATTATTTTCTGATGAATCAGAATGAGAATTCACGGCTGGAGTTTAAAATTTCGGGAGTAAATACTACTCTTATTGAGTGGTGGTTGAATGGTAAGAAGTTAGCCACGCAGTCGTCTAATTCGCTATTCTGGCATCTGAAACCTGGAGAGTGGAATTTGCAAGCTAAATCAGGTGGAATGGTTGATACTGTGAGGTTTAATGTGCAGGTTGCCAACAATAAATCAGTGCGGAGTGGCTTTTCATTTGTTGGCAATTCAACCTTTTTACCGACTGGCAAATAGAATTAAAAGGAGACTTTTACTTCAGTAGTTCGGAAGACAATTATACATATAGCAATCCTCGCATCAGTCGCCTCTCTCGAGCGAGACCAGAATCCTTGCAGTGCGAGCCAGAAAGCTCGCGTATAATGCAAGCAAATTATTTAGGATTGCTATAGTTGTTCGCTAAACTAGCTCCGTTGTAGGAGCGATCGCATTTCTGCTCAGTTAATCCCTTGTCAATTGGCTAATTTTACCCTAATCTGATTCTGATAGCCTATTGAAGCGAAGAAACCAACGATGAAAAAGTTAATGCCCTTACTACTGGGTGCTGTATTACTCAGTAACACTGTTGCTTGTCATTCGTCAAGCGAGCAGATCGCCAACACTTCTGCTCCGGCCAATCAAAGCCCAAATCCTGTATCTAACCTCTTCAGCCCTACGTCCAGTAAGCTTACAAATCAGCCAGCGGCCGTCCCTGCGGGAACCAGTTTTGATACCATTCTCCAACAAGATTTGTCTACGGGCAAAAACCGCGACAAGGAGGGTTTTACTCTGCGAGTCAAAGGAGGCAATAAAACTCTTAAAGATGCCGTGATACAGGGACATCTGGAAGATGTTGTCAAAGCAGCTAAGGGTAAAAAAGCGAGTTTGCATCTAGTTTTTGATGACATTCAACTCGCAGATGGTTCAGCTTATCCAATTGATGTTACTTTAGTTAATACTCAGGTAGAAACAAAAACCAAAGGCAAGTTTGTGCAGAATGCTGGCATTATTTTAGCTGGAGCAGCGGCCGGTCATTTCCTCGGTAATAAAGCGAATTTTAAGCATGGTGCTGTAGCTGGGGGTGCAGCAACAGCGGCTTATGTCAAGTCTTGTCCTGGTGGTGAAGTTGTCCTTCAAAAAGGAACCAATGTTAAGCTGAAACTTAAAACACCTCTCGATACTAGCCCGTAATAAATTGTGCTTTTTTAGACTGCATAGATGTAGAGAACGGAGGCGATTGAGTACCAATCGAAGGATCTCGCTCGTACAGAATAATTTACCTCCGTTGAAGGTTTCTTTTTCTGCTTAGGGAGATGATTGTTCGGAACCGAATTAGCAGCATTCATATAAAAATATTCGGGAGTTTTGGATTGGCATAATACAGTTTATATTACACTACTGAGTTAGGCACTTAATGCACAGCAGCACTTAGAGGCAGACCCGCACGCATCGCATCCACCTCTCTCAGATGCGGTAGCCGAGATAACGGCTTTCCGAGGATATGATGTAAAGAAAGGTTAAGAAATGCCCGGTAGAGACTGGGTTATTGAGATCGAAACGCCATTATTCCATCTCAAGTTTGCAACCAGAGTGCGGTCATTGGAGCGATCGCCAATGCTCCTCCGGTTCGCAGACTCAATAAAATGGGTGCCGACAAGCGTGAAATATTTGGCTCCACTAACTGAAATTAACACCAGTTCACGGCATCTCTAGGAATGAGAATTAAATAACTTACACTCTTGAAAGTGGGGAGTAGGGGTTGGGCTCTTATAGCCCGCCCTTTTTTGGACGGGCTATAAGAGCCCATCCCACCATAACAATTAAAATTGTAAGTTATTTAATTCGCGATCCGTAGGTAGCTTTTCTAATGCTTTCCCAAATAAAGAATACCGAAAGCAATGGTAGCTTCCGGTATCAACTTTTCCAGTTCTGTTGTTGTTAAGTAAATCCAATTAGGCTCAATGAAAGTAAAATTTGCCTCACTCAATTAAGCACAGCTTTCTGCGTACTGAGTTCACCACTAAACACGCTTACCCCATCGTTATTAATTAGCCTGTTCCAAAGCGGGATTCGCTGTAGTTCCAGCAATCTGGGCTAAATTAATCTTGACGACTTTATTGCGAGCTTCTTGTACCTTCGGCAGGGTTAGCGTTAGAATGCCATCAAAGCATTCAGCTTGCACGGAGTCGTTTTGAATGGGTGCGGGCAAGGGAAGCACGCGGTGGAATTTGCCTCTTCGGAATTCAGAGCGGACGTACCCAGGTTTCTCGTCTGTGTTTTCGCAGTGGCGTTCGCCAGAGATAGAAATTGCTTCGCGGGTGACTTGAACGTCAACGTCTTTGGGGTCAATTCCGGGCAGTTGCGCTTTCAATACGAAGTTGTCCCCAGCATCAACCAATTCCAGAGCGGGCATCCAAGCGGCTTCTGAGTTATCTCTCGCTGTTGCCAGCCGGTCAAAAGCTCGATCGAGTTGCTGGCGGATCGTTTCAATTTCAGTGAAGGGTTGCCAAGAGCGCATCAACATAATGTGTCACCTCAAAGATTGGTAAAGCTTTATAACGAAAGTTTGGGTTGAAGCTCATTGTTGCTTGCAGTTATTATGATGCCGCTTTATAAGTGGGAGGAACAGTCAGGAGAACCCTACTAAGCTGGTCGTATTTGCCAGAATGAGTGCGAAACAATCAGATTAATTGGCATTGAAGAAAACCGTACAAAGCTATTCCTAGAAACCTCATCATGCTATGTCAACGCCATGATGAGCTCGCGCCGTGCGAACTCTGCACGGCCGCGAGCTCACCCGCTGGTGCTGGCCGTTCTAGGTCGCAGAACTTCGACATTCAGCTCTAGTTTTTCTCCCAGCCACAAAGAATGTAGAGTGTGGTCTGCCAGATCGTCGCCTGTTTCGGGATGGACGAGAATATCTAACCCCTCGCGGTGGAGCATCAACCAGGGAACGACATTGCCAAACTGCGGGGGTAAAAACGCAACTTGATACATCGCTTGGGGGTGGGGGCCGATGGGTTTGTCGTGCCAGCGCCCTAACTGCACCTCAAACCGAGCCAATCCTTCGCGCACGCGCGCTGCTGCATCGCGGCTGGCTGTGTCGAAGTAAATATGCGCGTGAAAACCAACAATTTCGATGGTGTCTTCTTTCATCATTTTCAGCAGGTTATTGAGCCGACATCAGGACAAAACGGTTGTTACTGAGCGGCTAACTTGACCTGTGGCAAACTGCGGAATTCAGCCATCCGTGTTGTTCGCACTCGCTCCGTTAATTGCATCCACCTCAACATCACTCAACACTTTGGCTTCCATCCCGTACAAATCGTTCAGCACAACCTTGACCGAAAGGAAACGCGAAATACTCCGTCAGTTTTCCAATCCGGTAATTAAACGCTTTGTATCGGTGTTTGAAGTACAGCTCCACATTTCCCCGATGTTCCCACAGTCCCAGCAAGTTGACAACCACATCCGAGTAATGCGCCCTCACATCCCGCTGTACCGGGCGCGATTCTTTCCTCGAGAGATCGAGTTGTTACCCCAATTTTATAGAAGCAGTTCCCGCCCGCTTTGACCTCCAGAAAATAGAGCGAGTTCGCCAAAATCCGACGAAGCTGTGCAAGGGTAATCTGCAAGTCAGCCCGCCGTTCTTCCAAGCAGGATAACCCCGCAGATAAAGCAATCTCTACAGAGCTTTCCAACGAAGCCAGCTCCAATAGCAGCAGCGGTTCTTGGACTTTGTTGAACGACGCGGCTTGGGAAGAGCGCCCACTGGGATTTTACGCCCGGTTTGTGAATTGATAAGAGCTCGCGCCCGACGACTCCACCAATCCTTTGAGTTCCCACCGCTCGTTTACCAAGTCTTTGGGAATCGATCGCTTTTGGGCCCCGTACTCTTTCCACAGCACTTTCAATTGCTCCAATTCCTCACCCTTTAACTGAATGTTGAAATTATCGTAGAGCGGCAGCGAGGGAAATGCTTTGGTTTTAATCCGCTGCGAGACTGGCGCAGCAAGTTTCCCCGGTGTGGGCTTGCGTGATGTTCTTTCACCGAATCCTTTTTTGCTGTGAGGGAGCCTCCGCAGTAAAGGCAAGTTAGCTGAGTTTTTCCGCGCACAACCTCGTCAATGCCCGCCAGTTCACCGCCAAGAGAGCAACGCCGTATTTTAGCCACATCGCCTTTCAATTCTCCTTAAAGCAGGTTTTCGTAGATGCACCTGCTCCACATGACCGACGATTTTAACAAATCTTGGGGTGAGGGCTTCTGCCTTGGGGGAGAAAGCTCTAGGCATTCCAAATGGAATGCGTGACTTTAATCCTTGCATCCACCAAAATCTAAAATCTAAAATCTAAAATCTAAAATTGCTCGTCACCAATCGGGAATTTCTTCAGTCGCGTCGGATAGGTCTTGTGACAGTTGCTCTCTCGGTAACGGCACAGCGGGCAATTCATCAATTACGCGGGGAAATGCAGGTTTTCCGGTGTAGGAAAGCATCGATAAAGAGGCGATCGCTCCTTTGACTTGATCCGGCTTCACCTCTAAGTAGCGCTGCAACTGTTCGAGATTGCTGTGACCGCTGATTTCTTGAATGATCCGCAGCGGAATTCCGGCGTTGCTCATCTGAGTTAGGGCCGTTCTCCTAAAACTGTGGGTGGAGGCTCCCTCGATGCCGGCCCGCTCGAACGCTTGTCTCAAAATCTTGTCCGCTGAGTCGGGGTGCAAATGCTTCCAGCGGTGGCAAGGGTGGCGGCCTGGGAATAAATAAGTCTGACCCGCGTTGGGTTTCCAAGATGTCAGGAGACTTCGCAAATCTTCAATGACCGGAATCGTGCGGGTTTGGAGTTTCCCCTTGGTGTTGCCCTTGCGGAAGTTGATTGTAGGTCGGACTGTACCTCTGGCAGTGTAAATATCGATGACCTCCAGGGAACAGGCTTCGGCAATGCGGCAGGCGGTGTAGAGGCAAACTCCAAACAAAGTGCGGTCGCGGTCGCTCTGCAAACCGTCGTTGAATAAGAGTTCGATTTCATCTTGCGCGAGTATCTTGGCCTGCCCGTGTCCCTCTATTTTCATGCTTGGTGTATACTCGACCCGACACCTGAGAGTCTTGCATACTTGCTGCATTGCTGCACCGTTCTGGGGTATTTCTTAACGAGGCGGCTGAGGGCGAGCGTCATAAATTAGCTGAAGTGCAGCTAACGCGGTAAAGATACAAAAGTCACATCGATCGGAGTAATTAGCTTAACAAAAATATTAGGATTAATGATACTAAATGGGTCGATGCACTTCTAAAACTGGTTGACAACCTGCTGTTACTGTTCTATATCCAAATTGGACTCAAAACTCAACTAAATTATGTACTAGCATAAGGTCTATATACCATGTGATAGCGGAATCTCCAAAACAAATTCAGCTCCCCGCCTCGGTGCTGAAATGCACGTTAGCGAACCGCCGTGTTTTTGTACGATAATTGAGTGCGAAACAGACAAGCCCAGACCAGTCCCCGAACCTACAGGCTTAGTTGTAAAAAAGGGATCGAATACCCTCACGCGGACTGATTCACTCATTCCAAGTCCGTTGTCTGCAATTGAGACGATCGCGCTAGTGCCTTTTACCTCTGTGCGAATCCGAATCGCAGGCGTTGGACACTGCCGGTCGTCCAACTGTACCAGCGCATCGATCGCATTGCCTAGAATATTCATAAACACCTGATTGAGTTCTCCAGCAGAACACTCGACTAAAGGCAGGTTCCCGTATTCTTTAACAACTTGGATTTCTCTGCTCGCAATGCCTACCAGCACGCTGCTATCATTTCCATCCCCCAGCTTTAACGCTGAGTTCAAGCGGTGCTGCAAAATCAGCAGCGTGCTCTCAATCCCTTCGTGAATGTCAACCCGCTTCATCTCGCTCTCTGCAAGGCGCGAAAAATTCCGCAAACCTATCACAATATTGCGGATGCGCTCGGCTCCAACATTCATCGACTTCAGAATTTGCAGCAAGTCTTGTTTGAGGAAATCAAGTTCAATTTCCTCTGTTACTGCTGCCAATTCAGGAGTAAGAATCGGGTATGTCCGCTGGTAAACATTGATTATTTGCAGCAAATATTGCATATATTCAGTTGCGTGAGTAAGATTGCCATAAATGAAATTAATCGGATTGTTAATTTCATGAGCAATTCCTGCAACTAGCTGTCCCAAACTTGACATTTTTTCAGTTTGAATCATTTGAGCCTGAGTCTGCTGCAATTCTATCAGAGCAGTTTCTAGCTGAACTGCTTGTTCTTTTAACTGCACTTCTGACTGCCTCAAAGCTGATTCAGTAGAGATTCGCTCGCTAATTTCCTGTTGTAGGAGCGCGTTTTTTTCTGTAACTTCCCGCGTCCTATCTTGCACTTTCGCCTCTAAAGTCTGGCTGTACTCCTGCAATTTTTCATTAGCTGCCGACAAGTTTTTATAGAGAAAAGCGTTTTCTAAAGAAATCGCAGCTTGAGTAGAAAGAAGCTTTAAAACTTCCTGCCTTTCTGCTGTGAAAACACCCGCTGCCAGATTATTTTCTAAATAAAGCACAGCAATTAAAGTACCTTGATTGATAATAGGCGTACAAAAAATAGACTTAGTATTGTTTTTGACAATGTAAGTATCATTTTTGAATAGTTCATCCTTCCCGGCATCATCTAAAACAACATCTCTTTTCGTTCGGACTGCATAATTTATTAGAGACAGTGGCAAATCCTGACTGAAAGCGATTGGAAGCGACTGCTGTACTACGATCCGATCTCGTTCAACAGAACCCGACGCTTCTATTAACAAGTCGCCATTTTTTGCTAAAATTAAAAAACCGCTTTGGGCGCCAGCGTTCTCCATCATAATTTCTAGCAATTTTTCTAGCAATTTACTCAAAACAACTTCGCTCGCTAAAACTTGCGAAGCCTTCATTACTGTTGCTAAATCGAGGAAAGAATTACCTGTTGTATTATTATTTGTAAATGTTGTAGTTTCTGTAGAGGTAGTTGTCTCAAAGCTGGCGTTCTTAGCAGCAGATATCAGAGAAAGAAGCAGAGGATATCTTGACTCCAAATCTGCAACCTTAGTCTTCGCTCCCCACCGAGCGTAGGCGTAGTATGCTGATGCCATGTAAGTCTGACCGATCTCCTCTCTTGAAGCCCCTAAATAAAATTCAGCCGCCAGTTCGCAAGCTAAAGCTTCCTCCTGAACGTACCCCTGTTTTTTAGCTCCCGCGATGGCGAGATCGTAATACTCCATCGCTTCCCAATTTTGCCCTTTCACCCGTGCTATTTCTGCCTCAACCAGCTCGTATTTATGCTGATAATTAGCCGGAGCATGGTAAGCCCAGCCCTTCATTTTTTCTTGATTCAACTCCACAACAGCCAGAGCTTCTTGTTGCTCGCTTTCCCTCCCAGATTCAGCCCGATCTCGTACATCGGGATACTGAGCCAGAAGAGCTAGCGAATAGTAGAAGTTGTGAACGGCAACCGTCATGTGTCCGGGTGCTGCTGCTTTATATTTTTCAGCGATTGAAGCATTTTCAATGGCAGCAGCAAACTCTTTAAATAAGTAAGATAGAATTGCTTTAGCAAGATAGGCAGCAAAAAGGGATATCTGGTTATTTGCTGTTTCTAAGAGCGGCAGCATTTCTACTTCATCAAAGCTCTCACCAATTAAGCAACATTTGTCAGCAGTAGGTCGAAAAAGATTCAAAACTAGCTGCCTCCATATCTTAACGTAATAGATACCAAATTCTTGTTTGAGTTTTAGCAGTAAATCGAGATAATGAGCTTGGCGCGACTCTACAGATTCTAGGTAGTTGCCAATTAAAAATATATGAGCGCAAGAGTTCAAAGCACAATAGCCAGCATATTCTACATCTCCAGTATCCAGACCGCTTTGCACCCCGAATTGCAAAGCATCTATTGTTTCCCTAGCGTGTTCTTTCCAATGTCTGATAGTAACGTTAAACAGAGTGTATACTTTAGCTGTGAGTTCTTTAGCATTAAATTGCTCTAACAGCTTCAAAGCTATCTGACCGGAATAATATCCTGCCTCGGTTTCTCCCAGCGCGGAACATAGGAGCAAGCCATAAATGCTGTAAGCGTAAGCTGCTAGCGCTGAATGACCGTTTTCAAGACAGAGATTAATTTGAGTCAATACGATGGGCAAAACCATCTCAGGCTTGGCAATAGAGGCGGGAGCTGAGATAGTCATCAGCAGGCGCATCGCCGCCAGCTTATCGGGAGCGGTCATTTCTGGAGCATTTTCCAAATCTGTCAGCGAAGGCAATTTTACTGAGGCATTCCCGGCTGCTAGCAACTTCGGAGAAATACCCAGCATTTCTAATATTTCCCATCCCGTATCAATAGCTTTAATGAGCTGGTTTTGAGCGACATAAGATTGAATTTTTAGCTCGTATACTTTCACCTTGTCAAGTAGGGTTTCTGCCTCTTGTAAAACAGCGTCAGCTAGTCGTTCAGAGTGCTTAAAATTGGTGTTTAAAAATTCTGTTTCTACTGCTTCTACATGGAGGTTGAGAGTCAATTCATACTGACTTTGCCAGCTATTAACAGCAAGGAGTTCCAAACCAATATTTAGATACCTGGCAGCAGCTTCGTAAGCTGTCGCTGCCTTTGCTTTCTGACCGGCAATTAGATTTAGGAAAGCTAGTTCATCTTTTTCTACTTGCCCAACTATTAAGTCAGTGCTAAAATTAAGTTGATTGACCAGAGCAAAGATATTTTCTTTTCTGTCTTCTGGGCTGGTATTTTGCAGCAAAAGTTTGCCAATGCTCAGGTGAGTGGATTTTCGATCGGATTCGGGAATCAAAGAATAAGCGGCTTGCTGCACGCGATCGTGCAAAAACTTATAATCTACCCTGGAATCGCTGAGAATAAGTTCGCGTAGTTCCTCCTGTCGAAAAACTAGCGGGATTTTGTAGTTTCCACTTAGAGGCAAAATTAAACCAGACTGAAGTGCCGGCCACAGACCAGAAGCAGTAACTGATTCTGACTCTTCATTCGCAATTGCCAAAACGCTTAAATTAAAAGTGCTGCCGATGCAAGCCGCCAATTTTAAGACTTTTTGCGTTGATGCTGGTAGCTTTTGAATATTCTTTGCTATCAGTTCAACGATATTGCAATCCGCAATACCAATGGTTTGAATAAGTTCGATATCCCACTGCCAAATACCGATAAAAGTGTCGTAAGTTAGCAGGTGTTCGGAATCCAGCACTTTTAGCAGTTGAGTCAAGAAGAAGGGATTGCCTTGGGTTTTATTGAAAAGCAGTTCTGAGAAAGATTTTATACGGCTAGCTTCGGGAGATTCGTTGAGCGTGTCTGCAATTAGCTGCCTGACATGGTTTAGCTGTAAAGGTTTAACAGTAATATTATTGATGGCAGCCCCACTTTCTCGAATTTTTTCTAATGTCTGAATCAAAGGATGAGCTGGATTGACTTCGTTATCTCGATAAGCTCCGATCGTTAACAGATATTGGCTGTCGCGATCGCTCATCAGCAGTTGGATTAATTTGAGGGATGCTGAATCAGCCCACTGCAAGTCGTCTAGGAAAAGAACGAGGGGGTGTTCGGGTTGACAAAAGACTTTGAAGAACTGACCAAAAACGCGATTGAAGCGGTTTTGGGATTCATGGGAACTCAGTTGCGGTACTTCTGGCTGATGACCGACAATCAGTTCAACTTCGGGGATAACATTAATAATTAGAGAACCATTTTGACTCACTGCCGTTAAAATCTTCTCTTTCCAAACAGCTATTTTTTCAGAATCTTCTGTTAATAGCTGTCGCAAGAGTGACTGGAAAGCTTGAATCAGCGAAGCGTAAGGAATATTGCGCTTAAACTGGTCAAATTTACCAGCAATAAAATACCCCCGCTTGGCTGCAACAGGTTTGTGAACTTCATTCACTAAGCAAGATTTGCCAATTCCCGAATAACCGCTGACCAGCATCATTTCGGCTGTGCCGAGGCTGGTTCGTTCAAACGCTTCCATTAATACAGCTACCTCTTCTTCCCTGCCGTAGAGCTTCTGCGGGATCGGCAGTTGACCGGATAAATCTTTAGACCCTACAATGAACGGTGAAATTGTGCCGAATTCCTGTAGCTGAGCTAGGCAATTTTCTAGATCGGCTTTTAGTCCCCCAGCAGTTTGATACCGCTCTTCGGCAGTTTTGGCTAATAATTTGAGCGCGATGTCAGAAATTGCTTGGGGGATTTCTGGATTTAACTGAATCGGCGGAACTGGTTGCTTTGCTAAATGGCAGTGAATCAATTCCATTGGGTCAGTGGCTGTAAAAGGTAGGGAACCTGTCAGCATTTCATAAAAGGTTGCACCCAAGGAGTAAAAGTCGGTACGATAGTCGATCGACCGATTCATCCGACCCGTTTGCTCTGGGGATATATAGGCTAGCGTGCCTTCTAGACAATTAGGATTGTTAATTATTTGGTTTTCTGTGCCCAGGCGAGAAGAAATGCTAAAATCTATAATTTTAACCAACCAAGTTGCGGGATTGATAATAATATTTTTCGGCTTAATATCTTTATGAACGATCTGCTGTTTGTGGAGTTGCCCTAAAGTTGCCGCTAACTGAATTGCTATTCTGAGAAAGCCGATTCTATCGTTCTTGAGAGAAGCAAGGATGTAATTTAAAGATTGACCGCCAAAATCTTCCATAATTAAGGCGAAGCTGTTCTGGTGTTTTTCCAGCCCCAAGCACTTAACAACTCCTGGGATGTTCAAGTCTTTCGCGATTTCATATTGATACTTTAAATTAGCAACATCAATAGGATGTGGATACTTAGAGGTTAGTAGCTTAACAAGAACAGGCTGTTGGTTCTGAAGCTTCAGCCCCCGATAAACAACTGTTTTCACGCCTTCATTAATTTTTTGAAAATTTGTGTAGCCCGGAAGTTTTAGCATCTGATTGGGAAGTAAAATATTATGACTCTACCGCAAGGTATTACCTATATCTAATTCTGATTCTTCATTTTACCAGTCAAAATTTAAAAATCTGATTCACCCACAATTTTTTGAGGAAATCCAGAAATTACCCTAGATGCCTGCATACCTGAAGTAACAGTTGCTTCAAGACTGCTAATATTAATCCCATTAAGTGTCCAGTCACCAGCTAAGTAAAGATTATTAAAGCCTGATGCGTCAGGTTTTAGGCGATATTTTGTACTTCCTTTGAGAGACATGACATAACGCTCAGAAGGCTCAATATTTGCCCGCCAAAACTGAGAATTAAATCGTTCTAAACCATTACCATTTTTTGAGTCAACAAGTAAGTTCCAATTCAGAATATCTGAACTTTTTGGTAGGGTTATTTTAGGCCATAAAATCGCAATATTTTGCTGAAACCACTTAAGAGCCGTTTCTTTGACCCGATTCATTTCTTGGTCAGGAAACGAATTATCTACAAAGGCTGGAATTTCCTCGCTCTCTTCCAAAGGGCCACAAAAATAAGCAATACTACCTGGATAATGTTCTGAAGACCAACCCTCAGAGACATTGAGATGGCTCATATCAGCCCAAGTGTTAAAGGGATGTGCATAAGCATCTATAACAGGATTAGGCATCATCCAGCCCAATTCTGGTAAGCTAGGCTTTAGCCAGAGCTGAAGTGCCTGGGTTTGAACAGTCTTGACCTTCTCTACCATCTCCTGCCATTCTTTGCGAGCTTCTATTAGCTCTTGGCAAATATATTTTAGTGCTCCTAGAGAAATTCCCAGAACCACAGAATCAAAATCTTCTCCTACATTGAGCTCGATATCCTCCACATCGTCCCACGACATCCAGGCCGATTCTAGATTAATTTTCCTGAATTTAAGTTCTTCCCCTTCAACAAGCTGATCGTAGAGAGGAGAACTCGGCCAACAGGGTAGTTTGTTAACATCAACAAGCGGTTCGTAAACATTGTTTTTAAGCGTAACTTGGCGACTAATTTGGATCGTTTTAATAGTCTTTTTGTCCTCAGAAAGCTTCAGATTTTTGACACGATGGAAAAACTTAAACTTAACACCCCGTTGCTTGAGTACCTCGTAAAGTGGTGCGAAGATTGTATCTCCCATACCAGATTGCATTTTCCAAAAAAACGCACCCTTATAGGTAAGAGTCATGCGTAGAAAGCAACGAAGCGCAGCTCCAGCCGCTAAATTTGGTTGATTGACATTACCGTTCTCGTAACTAAAGACAAGGTCGTAAAGACCCTGCACTGGTGCCGAATTGACGCTAAGTTCAGAAGCCCCATGTTTACTCAACCACTCCCGGACATCATAGTCATCAATAGCATTAAAGCCATCAAAAATAATACCGTCCACAATTACACCCTGGATGATGGTGTATGCTAAATCTACAAGTATCCACAGGCGACGAAACTTGTGGTGCGCTTCTATTATTTCCTCAACAATTCGGAAAAGCCAATTTCTGAATTGACCCAGACACCAAAGCAGAGCATGGTGTTGTATAGCTCGGTGCGTTTTAGGATCTTGCGGCAATTCCTTAACTAATTCTTTAGCAATATATAATAAACCAATTTCATAAGGAACATTAGGAATTTCTAAGTGAATATTCATCTCTTTCAGTAGAGATTTTATCGACTCTGGAATCCCTGTAAAATCAAATAATTCTTCGCCTTCAGACTGAGTGCTAAATAAGTAGGATGAACTCTTAAATTGCTCGACCATAAACTCGACGAGCAAGCAAACAGACTCCCAAACAGAGGGCAATCTATCACTTTCTCCGGGCAGTAAATTATTTGTTGGGAAGTCGTAGGGCCAAAGTACCCACTGTTTGTTGATATATTCAGGAAATGCAATGAAATTGTGTGGCTTGAAAGCGTTCTGCCAGGTAGCAAGTGGGATGTCTTCACTCCGTCCTAATTCTTGATAGCACTGACGCATAACTCGAAAGGTATTTTCGTAAACTCCCATCAAGATATGTAGGCCATGTTCCTCAATTCGAGCTTGGGCATTCATATTGCGTCCGCTCGCACCTTTGCCACCCAGACGCCACCCCATTTGATAGAGTATAATCTCATATTTTTCCTTCCAATCAGGTTGACTTGTCAGTTCAAAAGCTGCTGTAAGAGAAGCCATACCCCCTCCTAAAATTGCGATTTTCTTTTTTTTCATAGTTTCAGCCATGATTTCTTTTTCCCTGCAAAAGTAGTGCATCAATCTTTTAATTTAGCTGCATCCAAAACCTGTTCAAATCCTATTTTTCATTTGAACGCATATTCTACAGATTTTTGCAATTCCTGACTGTATTTTAGTAGTGCATCATTATCACGCACCATTGACTTAGCATCTTCAATACACTGCGAGAAGCAACTGCGAGAGATTTTCACGGAATGATCTGCTGTGAATAATTTATCATGTTGCTGCGCTGCAAACAATAGCGTCTGGTAAGCAGGAAGTAGGCACATTAAGCTAGCCAAGCGATAGCCCACAGCTTCATAGGGAATGTTCATTATATAACCGACCGACTTATTTAGCTCAACCATCACATTTGTAAGAACTTTTTGCGTCCAACTCTTGGGAGCCCCCTTCAGGAAGAGTGGTGAATCATCGACTTCTTGTATCCATACATCAGGTAAATAGCATATACCGTTAGCCAAATCTTCAGGAAAATCCTTGATAATGTTTGTTTTTTGCAATGCTTCGCCGCAGGTTTCACAACCTGCTAGAAGGCAAGCTGCAACATCTAAGTTGAATTGGTAATGGTTGATAGCTAACTCTGTCCCCATATGACCAACTATGCCAGCTACAAAATAGCAATAACGATTGTAATCGTTTTCTTGGGCTGGGAGACTGATCCCATTGCGCGTTAGCATAACAGGAGCCTGTTGGCGATCTAGCACTTGTTTCATTCCCTCAACCATTGCAGAAGCCCAGCAATGAATAATTGCTTTAGCATCGTTTGGTATTAGTGCATAAATTTGCCATAACATTAGTCCATTTTCCAGATTCATTAATTGCTTTTGGTCGGCATCGAGTCCCGGCCAATTTTCGGACGACCAGCTAGATAAAATATTGGAGGCAAAAGCTGGTTCCTTTAGCAGTTGCTGAAATTCATCAAAACGAGCCTGCTGCCAGCTAAAGGACTGTTGGCAATCCTCAATGTTGTCAGCAACGCGAAAAATCAGATAGGCCGTAGTCATAAAAGCATCTAACGGTTCTTCAAAACAAGGAGTTACCAATGCAAAAGAGCGAGAAACTTTATTCATGAACTCTTCAAGGTATTTCTTCTGTTGGTGCAAAAGATAAAACGTTATCATGCTTCGTGCCCCTGATTGTATTGAGATATTGAGTCCTGAAGAGCCTTTGCCTCCCAGAGACCTCAGTGCGTCGTAAATCCTGGTAAATAATGTATCCTACAACAAGAGAGATGGCAAGTATTTATGATTACAAAAAGTCATCAAAATTTCTGCCCCTATACAAATTGAGTCAGAAAGAAAAAGCCTAACCTAAGAATGCGCTTTCCAAACCGCAGTACCATTTTCGACTGTGAAATCAAAGTTGAGCCAGAAAGCCAGATTCGGCTGTATGTTTACTGGTTGTTCTGGCTCTGGCTTGCCTTTTTGCAAGCCCAATTCTGTGACAATGGGGTGGCTGGCAAAATTGTAGATTGTGACCTCAAATTGAGAACCACCAGTAGAACCGAAACTTAGGAGCCGCCCTGCGTGATATTTGGACACTTTCATGGGAATTTCTACGATCGCTTGATAGCAAGCTTGTTTGCCGTCTTTTTCATCGCGAAACTGCTTGAGCATGACTACAGGAATTTCTGCATTTAGCCGATATTGCAGCAGGTATTCAAGCAGGTTAAGCGGCAGGCTTAAGCCCGGAATTTTCATGATGCTGTCGCTACCGAAAAATAGTTGGGCGATTTCTGCAACTGCTTCTGAATAGCTAGTCCATATTTTAGATGGCTGGCTTTCGCTGCCTCCATTTTTCTGCGATACTTTAATTAGCTGTTCCCATTTTGCTTCTGTTTGAGCAGTTAAAGTTTTCCACGTATAAGTGTGCAAACTGAAGGGGTCTTGTAACCGATCTATGGAGGGAATGTTGAAGCTTGCAATCTCTTTCGGGATGCCGTAAACCTCCCGACCTGAAGCTAAAGCTGGTGAATTGCTGACGAATATGTAGGGTACGAACCAAGCAAAGCGGTCTATTTGAAAGATGGAGCCACGTTGTTGACCGACCGCAGTCAAGATCCAAATCACAACTTCCTGCTCGTCGATGTAACCTCTGTCGCGATCGGGCTTTTCTCTAGAAGCCAGGGAATCTATACTTCCAAAGGTTAGTAGGATATAGTGTGTGGCAGGGCGGTACTCGATTTGTCCGCTGGTTAAATTATTGAGGTATTTGTCGCACAAATTCTGGAGTTGAGGCAAAGAACCTTCTAACACAAATCCATAAAGGTTTGTGCCTTTGATATCGTAGGGTTGTAGAAAACATTGCTCGTTAGCTCGTTCAATGTATTGCGGAGGTTTTGAAGGGTTACTGCCGCCCGATAAAAATGTCTCACCAAATTTATGTGCTTCTTGTTCTATGCTTTCGCCTCTGGCAGCAAGGTCTTGGAGTAGTTGTTCTGGCGAGCCTGGCGGTTTGGCGAGGATGTCTGCTAATTTTTGCGGGTTATGGAGCAGTTCCGCGATCGCGCTGCTTGCTCCTAGTGCTGTGCGAAAGCCTGTTTGCAGAAGTTGAGCGGCGCTGTTAACATTCATTCCTTCATAACCTCATCGTGAGTTAGCTTGCAAACTTCTTTTATTTCAGTCATATCACAAATACCGATCGGTTCGATCTCAATTAACGCCAATTTTCTCAATCACAAACTCTTTCTCGATCGCTCGAGAAAGCAAATCGAGCTCACAACCCACCTATACTTTATGTGACCGTTGGGGTGATCCATGTGGTGTATATCTGACCCGACAGCCGAGTCGGTCAAACTTGCTGCATTATTGCACTGGTAGGCGCAGATGGAGCGATTGCGGCGGTTGGGGGCGATCGTCATAAACTAGGAGACCGCTGCCAACGGGGTAACGAGCGTTTTCCAGTGTTAGAAAGCATGGAAAGTGAAGAGATCCCTCCTCTGACTTGTTCTGGCCCAAGCTCTTTCGTAGCGCTGCAACTGTTCTGGCGTTGCGGTGGCCGCTGATTTCTTGAATAATCCGCAGCGGAATCCCGGCGTTGCTCATCGCTCGTGAGTGCTGACCTTCTGAGGCTGTGGGTGGAAGCGCCGGTGATGCCAACTTTTTCGCAGGCTTCTTGGAATAGATGAGAGGCGGCTTCCGGGTTTGCGTGCTTCCAGCGGTGGTTGAGGTGGCGGCTGGGAAACAGGTAGGGGTGCTCGGGATGCGAGTAGGTTTCCAACAGCAGCCTCAACTCTTGAATGATCGGGATAGTGCGGGTGCCGAGCTTGCCTTTGGTGTTACCTTTGCGGATAATCATTTCGGAGCGGATGACGCCCGCCGGGGTGAAAACGTCGATGACTTTCAAGCTGCACGCTTCGGCAATGCGGCAGGCGGTGTAGAGGCAAACTCCAAACAAGGTGCGATCGCGATCTGTCTGCAAACCGTCGTTGAATAACAGTTCGATTTCATCTTGCGCGAGTATCTTGGCCTGCCCGTGTCCCTCTATTTTCATGCTTGGTGTATACCCGACCTGACACCAGAGAGTTTGCCGCAAATACTGCATTACTGCATCGTTCGGGGGTATTTCTTAATGCGGTAGCCAGAGGTGCCAAGGGAAATAAGGGTCATCGTAGATTCGGTGAGCGACAATCGCTATCGGGTATTCTAAAAATAAATGATGTTGGAAAGTTCATTGGAAAACAGCGCTCGAATGATTGTTCGCGATAGCCAGGGACGAGAATACCGCCTGCAAGTAAACGGGGACGGAGACTCATATTTTATTGCCAAACTCTTGTACCGCAACAGCACAGTTGATAGTCTTCAATGCGTTTTGTATCCACCCGATAAATTGGTGATAAACGATATCATTATTCACAGCGATGTCATTCACGCTCCAGAACACTTAGGGGCAGCTCTTTTGAGATGGGTAGTTGAACCCAAGCCAATCGATTACCGCCGCCGGGGGCTGGGAACTCACCTGTTGCAGTTTGCGATAAAGAAAGCTCGTCAGCGGGGAATTAAGCGAATCTGCGGTTCTCTAACTCAAGAAGACATCAACAATAATCCTACCCTCGTCAAATGGTACAAAAAGCATGGATTTGAAATACTTCCGCCTTCACAGGAGAACATCGAAAATGCAGCTTTTGGGATTTCTCTGGATTTAGGAGAGAAATCAAATTAATTACCCCTTCGCTACTTTGGTTTTGGTTTTCCTGTGTAATATTAGGAACGATTTGTCTCTACTTCAAACTCGGTGAAAACCTTTGCTTGCTCTAACACTAACTCGATCGCTCCAAAATCGATCTGTGACCATCGCTCTAAATCTTGCCTTCAAACCTCTGATGCCAGAGGATATACCCCGACACGGTAACAACCAGAGTGATGCCTCCTCCTACCCAAGCCAGCATAGGATTGTAACCGCTACGGCTGAGGGTCTGCATCCATAGATGGGTGCGATCGGAGGATATTAACCAATCTGCGACGACCGGAAAAAGATACATCAAAGATGCACCAACGATAAGCCAGCCCACCATAGAGGCGACCAGAAAGATAGTTTTGGCTGTAGATTGGCTACCCATGAGCAATTGCGGTAAAGAACTAACTTTGAGATTAGCAAAGGAGATGCCTTATGTCAGCACAGGTATAGCCCGAGACAGCGGGCGATGCAAGCGTGAAACTGTAGAATTGATTTGAAGCGAAAGGTAAAGGGCGTTGCTGATTTAGGGTATGAAGGGCTCAATATGCAAGTCAGAGAAACCAGTATCCATAAAACTTCGGGATTTTCAAGTTATTTTTTTCATACCCTGATTAAGCAACGCCAAAAGCAGATGTTCCCTCACCGCATCAGACACAGTGTCTGATGCGGCTGCACTGGACGCAACAGAGGGGAATGTAAGAAAAGTGCAGAAACTCAGCAGACACAAAAATTTAAATACCTTGATGGTGTATGCGATAATCGCGGCCCCGACCAAAGAGACATTACCGATTTACTTGATGGGATGAAAGGAGCGATCGGCGGGAAGCGGATGATTCGACGTGAAGGAGCGATCGAAATCATAGATTTCTCCGATGCTAAACATGAAGGAACGTTGGATGCGTAATGATTAATTATTCCCCATTAATAAACTCAGCATTGACTCTGATCATAAAATATGCAATTGCAACAGCGACTGACTGAGATCGACCTTGATGCCTATTTTCAACGAATTGGCTATAGCGGTGACTGCTCGCCCAGGCTGACAGCGTTACAGGCAATTCATCAGCGACATTCCCAAACGATCGCCTTTGAAAACCTCAATTCACTTTTGAAACAACCTGTGAAGCTGGATTTAGCATCCTTGCAACAAAAACTCATCAACCAGGGACGGGGCGGCTATTGTTTTGAGCAAAATTCACTGTTGCGGGATGTTTTGCTGGCTCTTGGCTTTCAGGTAAAGAATTTGGCAGCTCGCGTGCTGTGGAATTTGCCGTCCGGGACGATCGCACCTCGCAGTCATATGGTGCTGTTGGTCAATATTGATGGAGAGCCGTACATTGCAGATGTGGGATTCGGAGGATTAACGCTTACCGCGCCGCTTGCTTTGACACCGGATATTGAACAACCTACATCCCACGAACCATTTCGATTGAGCGCAACGGATCGCAGCTACATTATGCAAGCATATATCAAGCAGGAGTGGAAATCCCTTTACAAATTCGACCTTCAGGAGCAAGAATTACCCGATTATGAGGTGAGTAATTGGTACGTTTCAACTCATCCCAACTCGATTTTTGTTACTAACTTGATGGCGGCAAAACCGGATTCAAATTGTCGTTACGCCTTGTGGAATAATCGGTTTACGGTGCATTATTTGGACGGTCGAACAGAACATCGCGTCCTTTCAACGGTTGCAGAGTTACGCGCTACCCTTGAGAATGTTTTTTGTCTCAACTTGGGAGCGATCGCCGAGCTCGATCGGATGTTACAACAATTAATTGAGCGCTCGCGTGCGATGACCTAACGATTCTCTCGGTTAATGGTTAATCAATGTAACATACCATTCCTCGTTAATCTATTAGGGGTAAAGCCGAGAGGTAGAGTCGAGGCTGTACCCCTTAAAACCTCACCCTTAACTTTTTCTATCCTTAATACGGCTTAACCCTAACCGAGAACTATTGACATGATTCCAGCAATAAAAAAAGCTTGGCTTTACACATTTTGCTTGTTATTACTGACTCTTGGTTGCACGAGCGTTAACTCCAGCAATAGAGAAGACACCCCCAACAACGAGACAACTCCACCGAGCGGTATCACAATATCCAACACCGATCGCACAAACGAATTGCGAGATCGGATCGAACAAATCTCTCAGGCGGCTCTAGGGCGCGTTGGAGTTACAGCCGCAGTGCTAGAAACCGGAGAGTCAGTCACTCTGAATGGAAATCAGCAATTTCCGATGCAAAGCGTTTACAAGTTTCCTATTGCAATGGCTGTTCTGGCTCAAGTAGACCGAGGAAAACTGAAGCTAGACCAGAAAATTCGTGTAGAAGCCAGCGATGTCCTTCAGGGTAGTCGGATTCTCGACGATTCATCGCAGGGAATGGAATTCAGTCTGTCTGAACTATTGAAGTACATGGTTTCTGAAAGTGACGGTACGTCTTGTGACGTGCTCTTAAAACTCCTCGGCGAACCGAGGGTTGTCACTGAGTATTTGCGCGGTCTTGGCGTAAACGATATCGTTGTTGCTCACACGGAGAAGGAGCTGGCGCAAGGCACAGCAGTGAAATACCGCAACTATGCGACACCTGATGCCGCCGTCGTTTTGTTGCGCGCCTTTCACGAGGGAAAAGGGCTCTCAAAATCCAGTCAAGCTTTATTGCTGCAATTGATGACAGAGACAACTACAGGCCCAAAGCGCATTAAAGGATTGTTGCCTGATGGGACGGTTGTCGCCCACAAAACGGGTACTTCATCTACTGTAAATGGAGTGACGGCTGCAACCAACGATATTGGACTCGTAACGCTCCCGAACGGACGGCATATGGCGATCTCCGTTTTTGTTTCAGACTCTAGAGCAAACGATGCGGTACGCGAGGAAGTCATCGCAAAAGTGGCGAAAGCAGCATGGGACGAATGGAGCAAATAGTTGCTGAAGGCGAAGGTGTTAAGGGTCGATTGCTCTGGCAGTGCAGCTAAACATCAGATTCCAGATGCCGATCGTCCAATGGAACTTCAATGTTCGCATTTGCGCGTTACCGTCGATGGCGGAGGGTGTGGCAACCGATGCGCGTGCCATTCATTGTCAACGATTGCCGGGAGACGAATGTACCGAATATCTGGGGGTTAGGCGATATCAATGGGGGCCGTAATGCACCCATGCGGTACTCGATGATTATCGGATTTTCAAAGCGAACTTGATGGATGGTTCCATCCGGTCTTTTCATCGATCCAGAACTGGCTCATGTAGGTCTGACCGAAACCAGAACACAGCAATAAAGGTATTATTATGCCATCCGAGTAGCAAGCTGGATGCCGCAGACATTACGGGAGCCCAAACAGAGGGTCAAACCGATGGAATGATGAACGCGATCGTGGATACTGAAACAGGTCGGATTCTCAAATGTTCGCTCTTGTGTCATGAAGCGAGTGAAGTGATTTTGACGGTGCAGATGGTGATGCAAGCTCAGATGCCGCACATCGTTCTGCGCGATGGAGTTTTGGCTCATCCCACGATGACCGAAGGATTAAATATGCTGTTTTCAGGCGTTGTAAGCAGCAAGTGCAATACCACAGGACTTATCCAAAATGAAAAAACTAGAAGGAAAAGTCGCTCTTGTCACCGGCGGCACTAGCGGCATCGGTCTTGCCACTGCCAAGCGCTTTGTCGCCGAAGGAGCGTATGTTTTTATCACGGGTCGCCGTCAAACTGAACTCGATGCCGCCGTGAAAGAGATTGGTGAAAAAGTCACTGGTGTTCAGAGCGATGTCTCGTGCGATTCGTTGAAACGTGAATCACGGTGAAAGCCCGTACATAGCGTTTCCAGCCACAAGGCTGAACTCTCGGTTTGATAAGGGTGCAAGTCCCTTCTGCCAGACTCAGGTATGACTCCCTATCTGCCCACACCGACCAAGCTCGATTCTTGGAGAGTGAAGCTGGGAACAGGACGCAACCAGACATCTAATGTGAGGTGACACTGGCGTTAATGGGGAGTTCCGATGGTGAAAATAGAGCCTATAAAAGTAACTTACGCTCGAGCGGGTCACAGACCATTAATCCCGACTCCATTGAAGCTTATTCCCGCCGAATTATTAGACAAATATCGGCAAGAGTCTAGGGGATTCAGTAGTTAAAGTGGCTCCACCTAACGGAACAAACAATCTAACCGAGGGAACGAATAAAAACGGACTGAGGGTCAAGGGGAAGTCGAACCCCAAGTAGGCTAGACGAGCAGCGGAATCCCCTTAGTTCGGGTAGGACAGACCGTAATTGGTCTGAGGTGTTCAGAAAACATAAGTTAGAGCAGAGTATGATTAGACACAGCAGCAATGTTAGTGAATCTTGGAAGACGTTACCTTGGAAGAAATTCCAAAGGGACTTATTTCGCCTACAAAAACGAGTGTTTAAAGCGATTCAGGTTGGAGACAAGCCGAAAGCGAAGTCCCTTCAAAAGCTAATTCTGAAATCTCGGGCTGCAAGAATGTTGGCGATACGTCAAGTAACTCAACTAAACGCTGGCAAAAAGACTGCGGGAATCGACGGGAAAGCTTCACTCACATTTGACGAAAGGTTTGCTCTGGGTGAAGAACTCAGAGCAAAAAGTAACAACTGGAAACATCAGAAGTTACGTTCAATACCAATCCCAAAAAAGGATGGGAGTACCCGCCTCCTCAAGATACCTACTATCGCCGATAGAGCGTGGCAATGCCTCGCAAAATACGCGCTAGAGCCAGCGCACGAAGCAACTTTCCACTCTACGAGTTATGGATTTAGAACAGGAAGGTCGGCGCACGACGCACAAAAAATTCTGTTCAACAATCTACGCTCTTACTGCAATGGAATAGAGAAACGGGTTATCGAGCTCGATATCGAAAAATGCTTTGACAGGATAAGCACGCGCGAGCATAATGGAACGACTCATCGCCCCAAAAGGCATTAAGACCGGAATATTCCGCTGTCTAAAATCAGGAGTCAATCCAGAGTTTCCCGAACAAGGAACTCCGCAAGGAGGCGTGGTCAGTCCATTACTAGCCAATATTGCTCTCAATGGGATTGAGGAAATACATCAATCAGTCCGTTATGCGGACGACATGGTAATAATTCTGAAGCCCAAAGATGACGCAGAGGCAATACTTGATAAAGTCAGCGAATTTCTGGCAGAACGAGGCATGAAAGTTAGTGAAAAGAAAACTAAGCTAACAGCTACGACAGATGGATTTGACTTCCTCGGTTGGCATTTTAAAGTGCAAAACAACGGGAAATTTAGATGCGTTCCATCAGCGGACAATTTTAAAGCGTTCCGTCAGAAGGTAAAACACATCGTCAACAACTCGAATTATGGTGCTACGGTCAAAGCTGAGAAATTAGCCCCTGTAGTTAGAGGCTGGAGAAATTACCACCGCTACTGTAAGTTGGAAGGGTCACGGTTATCACTGTGGTTTATCCAAAATAGAGCCTTCAAGGTATTCAATAAGGAATCGAAACAATCTCGCTACACCAGCAAGAAACTGCTTGATAAAGCATTCCCGACGGTTCCTTACTCCGAAAACAAATTTGTCAATGTCAAAGGAGAGAAATCTCCCTACGACGGAGATATAGCCTACTGGAGTGAGCGTAACAGCAAGCTCTATAACGGCGAAACCTCTAAAGCTTTAAAACGGCAAAACCATAAATGTGGGAAATGTGGTCTAAAAATGCTAGGCGATGAAAAGGTGCATCTACATCATGTAGATGGCTGCCATAGTAATTGGAAAATAAACAACCTTCTAGCGGTTCACGAAAGTTGCCACGATTATTTCCACATGAGCAAAGGCGCAAGCCAAGAACATCGGGAGCCGGATGCGGGGAAACCAGCACGTCCGGATCTAACTGAGAGGTGCGGAGGATAATACCTCCCATCGACTCAACCTAATCTAGCAGACCTCGATCGCCTGTTCGCCACGATTAAACAAGAGCAAGGTCGCCTCGATGTGGTCTTCGCCAATGCTGGCGGTGGAGAAATCGCCCCGCTCGGAGCAATCACCGAAGAACACTTTGACAAAACGTTCAACACCAACGTTAAAGGCGTGCTGTTCACCGTGCAGAAGGCACTGCCTCTGTTACCGCCGGGCGCTTCCATCATTCTGAATGCCTCGACTGCTTCTACCGTGGGCACTCCTGCTTTCAGCGTTTACAGCGCTACCAAAGCTGCCGTGCGCTCGTTTGCCCGCAATTGGACGCTCGACCTCAAAGAGCGCCAGATCCGAGTTAACGCCATTAGCCCTGGCGTAGTTCCTACTCCTGGTTACGATCGCTTGGGACTGAGCGATGAGCAGGTGCAGGAATTCGTAGATAGCCAAGCCGCCACCATCCCCCTGGGAAGAGTAGGGACGCCCGATGAAATTGCCAAAGCCGTTGTCTTTCTCGCTTGTGACGACAGCAGCTTTGTTAACGGCATCGAGCTGTTCGTCGATGGCGGTATGGCACAGATTTGAAGCGCCCTAAAAGTAGCCGGTAATCTTCCAAATGGGCTATGTACCGTCCACTTTGGACTCAACTCAAAATACTCAATGAGGGAGGGAGAAATAAACCAGAGTAAAGCGCTCCTTTTAGGTGGAAATTAGCTCGTAGAAACACTTGAAATGCTATTTATTTTACGCTGCCGCACTATGAACAACCCCGAAAATCCTCGACTGCCGCTGCCGCCTTTTGATAATGAATCCGCCATCCAAAAAGTCCGAATCGCAGAAGATGCTTGGAACACTCGTAACCCAGAACGAGTATCGCTCGCTTACACGCCGGATAGCGTTTGGCGCAACCGCTGTGAATTTCTATCCGGTCGTGATGCGATCGTACAGTTCTTGACACGTAAATGGCTTAAAGAATTGGACTACCGTCTTATCAAGGAGCTTTGGACTTTTGGGGATAACCGAATTGCTGTCCGGTTCGCTTACGAATGGCATGATGATGCCGGCAACTGGTTCCGTTCCTACGGTAATGAAAATTGGGAGTTCGACGAACACGGATTTATGCGGTCGCGTATTGCCAGCATTAACGACCTGCCAATTCACCAGAGCGATCGCAAATACCACTGGATATTGGGTCATCGTCCCGAGGAGCATCCCGGATTGTCCGATCTCAATCTTTGAGGAACCGGAGCAAGGTCAATAATTCTAACGGTACTGAATAGAGACGGGCTACTTCTAAAAAAGCGCAAACCTACTGAAGATTTGAGAAAAGGATGCGATTGCTCTGGCTGCACTCCTGAGCCTAGAAAATATGGATGGCTTTTCGAGAATTCAATCATCTAAACATTCAATCATCTAGACATTCAGATGTTTAAACTGTAAAATCTAGTTGATGAACTCAGCAGGCTTACCTATGATCGTGACAGTCGCCTCGTTCAAGGGCGGAGTCGGAAAGACAACTACAGCGCTGCACTTAGCGGCTTACTTGCAGACCAAAGCACCCGCTTTGTTGGTAGATGGCGACCTCAACCGCAGTGCTTTAGATTGGGCTGCTCGCGGTTCCCTGCCGTTCAAAGTGGTCGATGAAAAGCAAGGCGTGCGGTATGCCAGGGATTACGAGCACATCGTCATCGACACGCCGGCTCGACCTACCCCAGAAGACCTGAAAACTCTAGCAGAAGGGTGCGACTTGCTGATACTGCCCAGCTCTCCCGATGCTATGGCCCTGAGCGCTATGCTGCAAATGGTCGAGGCTCTGTATTCTCTGCAATCCAATTACCGCATTTTGCTTACGGTCATCCCGCCCGCTCCGAGTAAAGTGGGAGCTGAATCCAGGGCAACCATCGAAAAAGCGGGATTGCCCATCTTCAAGGCTGACGTGAGAAGGCTGGCGGTATTTCAAAAAGCTGCCCTCGCCGGGGTTCCCGTCAGCGATATCAAAGACTCCTACGCCAAAGCTGCTTGGGGTTGCTACGCCGCTGTCGGCAAGGAGATACTTCCGTGAGCCGCTTTGACGATTTGCTGAAAGCCAAGAAACTCAAGCCCGGGGAACCCGACCTTTCCCCCAGCACCGCGCTGTCCAAAAGCAAAGACCCCAACTTCGTCCGCACTACCGTTTACCTGCCAAAACAACTGCACCGCCAGCTCAAATCCGCAGCAGCGCAGTCGGGTCGGGAAATGAGCGAACTCGTTGAAAAGTCCGTCGCTCAATACCTCCAGCAGTTCGATGCCGACCAAGACATCTAAACATTTGGATGTTTAAATGTTTGAACATTTGAGTTGACTCCCCCTGTAAAAACTCGAAACTGTCTCGCCCTGCAATTCCAGATTCCTTTTGAGCCTTCCGCACTAACAATCTACCTGTTGGGGATTATGGTGTTCGATCGCGACAACCCAGGCTAATCAGAACCCACAACTCATCTCTGTTTTCAGTCGAGCGATCGAAAAGTTCGACCCCAACGGGAAAGCCATCAGCTTAGATGCTTGAATGTTCAGACATTTGAATGTTTGAACATCTAGATAGCTCAACGCACAGAATCCCGTAGTGTTAGGCGGTTGCTGCATTCAGTCGGTTTAGTGTCGGGCTGCTGGTAAGCTTGGCATTGACGTGAGAATGAGGGCGGCAGACTCTGAAGAAATTGTGGCAGCGGGGGGCGATCGCCAAAACGGAGCCCCGACCGCACGCCACTGTTCGGCTCTACCCCCATTTTATCCGGTCTCTGCTGCATAATTACGGTCTGGTTGCGTTTAACCCTCTTTTGTCACTCTCGTGGTAGTATAACCCACATTCCGCAGTTCTGGCTTTGATGACTAAGGATTTTCATACATTCACTTTAGGAAAAATATCTGTGCCTACCTTTTCTAATTTTAGTATCATTATTTTGCGATTTGGGCGAGGTATAATAAATTTGAATTTACAGATATTTCCTAATATATTCCTTCGGCAATATCTCAACTAATTTTCCCTAAATTAGACATGACAATTCCGGCAACATGATTGTTCTGTTGCCAATTCTTTGAATTTATTCAACAATATTCTCCGGTTTGTTTTCCGAGTTACCCATCTTCAACTATTAAATAATATTGACCGCAAACCTGGGTCTTCTGGGTTGGCGGTGGAAACTGTATAATATAGGAACTTTATGCTAGAGGCTAAGCTAATGGATTTTCATCTTGATGGATTACTCAATTTGCCAGACATTACGATTGAAAGATGTATTAAAAATGATACAAAAACAATTCTAAAAGTTAATTTTTTGACAGCTTATGCTACTTGTCCTCACTGTCAAAAGTCCACAGATGAACTCCATCAGATTCGTCCAATCTTGATTCGAGATTTATCGATTTCAGGTCAGTTAATCGAATTGGAAATTCCTCGTCGCCAATACTACTGTAAG